>JBDKKH010000186.1:0-3275 GCA_039796215.1 Verrucomicrobiota bacterium | reverse complement strand
GCGGCGCTCGGCGATGTTGAGCGACGAAAGCACCTTGACGCGCGCGATGACGGCGGAGGCCAGGTTCTTGGGCGGCGGCGCCATCTCGTAAAGCGAGCCGTCGATGCGCAGGCGGATGCGGAACTCGTTCTCGAAGGGCTCGAAGTGGATGTCGGAAGCCTTCGCCTTGACGCCTTCCTGCAGCACGAGGTCGACGAAGCGGATGATGGGGGCCTGGCTTGCCTGCTTGGTGACGTCCTCGTCGGTCACGGCCGCGGGGCCGTCCGCCGAATCGAACTCCCCGAGCAGGTCTTCCATGGAGGAAGAGGTCGCCTCGCCGTAGATGCGGACGACGCCCGCCTCGACCTGCGCGGGGTCGGCGACGGCGAGCTCGATGTCCCGCTGAAGGATGAAGCTGAGCTCGTTGACCACCGCCGAGTTGAAGGGGTCCTTGGCCAGCAAGGTGAGCTTGCCGGCTTCGTCGCTCACGGGCAGCACGACGTATTTATGGGCCTGGGCCGGCTTCAGCAGCCTTCCCAGCGCGTCGCCGACCTCGGCGGGCACCGCGGAATAGAAAGCGACGCCGAGGTGGTCGGCGACGGCCTGCAGAAGGGTGTTCCGGTCCGCGTAGCCGGCGTCCACGAGGCTCTCGCCGAAAGACTTGCCGGTGCTCGCGTGGGACTCCCAGACCTCCGCGGCCTGGGCGGGCAGCAACAGGCCCGCCTCGAGGGCGATATCGCGGATCACGTCACTATGGTCGTCGAACATGTTGGTAAATGGGGGCGGTTCAGCGTCCGCCGGCGCGAAGACGCTCGCGCAGGGCTTCGGGGTTCTGGCTGTAGTCGAGGGCCTCGGCTTCCGTCACGACGCCTTGCTGGCAGAGCGCCAGCAGGTCGCCGTCGAGGCTGCGCATCCCCCGCGCGCCGCCGGTCTCGATGTCCGTGAGGAGCTGGAAGGTCTTGCCGTCGCGGATCTTGGCGGCGACGCCGTCCGTCCGCACCATCACCTCGAAAGCGGCGACGCGACGGTCGTCGGTCGTGTGCAGGAGACACTGGGAGATGACGGCGGAGAGCGAGGTCGAGAGCTGGGTGCGGATCTGGTCGCGGGCCGACGCCGGGAACGCGTCGATGATGCGGTCGATGGTGCGCGTGGCTCCCGAAGTATGGAGGGTGCCGAGCACGAGGTGCCCGGTCTCCGCCGCCGTCACGGCGGCCTCGATGGTCTCGAGGTCGCGCATCTCGCCGATCAGGATGACGTCCGGATCCTGGCGCAGCGCCGAACGCACGCCCTCCGCGAACGAAGGCAGGTCCTCGCCGACCTCACGCTGGGTGACCAGGCAGTTCTTGTGCGCGTGGGTGTACTCGATCGGATCCTCGATCGTGATGATGTGGCCGTGCTGGTTCTCGTTGATCCAGTTGATCATCGAAGCGAGCGTGGTCGACTTGCCCGAACCCGTCGGTCCCGTGACGAGGACGAGCCCGCGCGCGCGGCGGAGCATGTCCTTGATCACGGGCGGCAGGCGGAGTTCCTCGAGCGTGAACATCGCCGAAGGGAGGAGACGGAGGACCATGCCGTAGCCGCCGTGCCCCCGGAAGGCGTTCGCGCGGAGGCGCGTCCCCTCGCGGAAAGTGAAGGCGAAATCGCAGCCGCCGTCGGCGGCCAGGCGGGCGGTATGGCTGGCCGGAACGACGCTCTTCACCAGCGCCTCGGTCTCGGCGGGGGTGAGCGCCGGTCCGTCGATCGAGACGATGTCGCCGTTGACCCGCAGGCTGGGCGAGCGGCCGGAGTGGATATGCAGGTCGGAGGCCCCGTTCTCGAGCATGGCCTCCAGCAGTTGGTTCATCACGTAAGCCATGGAAAGATCAGATGATGTCGTCGGCGACGGTGGCTCCGAGCACTTCCTCGATCGTCGTCATGCCGGAGGCGACCTTGCGCTGGCCGTCTTCGCGCATGGTGCGCATGCCGGCCTCGCGCGCCTTGCGACGGAGGTCGACCAGGTTGGCTCCGCCGTAGATCATCTCCTGGACCTCCTCGGTGATGACGAAAAGCTCGAAGACGCCGCGACGGCCCTTGTAGCCGCGCTCGCCGCACTTGGGGCACCCCTTGCCCTTCATCGGCGTGGCGTTGGCGAGGTCCTGCTCGGTCATGCCGATGGAATAGAGCTCCTTCGCCGTGGGCTTGTAGGGCGCGGCGCAGGCCTGGCAGTTGCGACGGACGAGCCGCTGGGCGAGCGCGCCGCGGAGGGCCGCCGACACCAGGAATGGCTTGACGCCGATGTCCACGAGTCGCGTCACGGCGCTCACGGAGTCGTTGGTGTGGAGCGTGGAGAAGACCATGTGGCCGGTGAGCGCGGCGTTGATCGCGATCTCGGCGGTCTCCAGGTCGCGGATTTCGCCGATCATGACGATATTGGGCGCCTGTCGCAGCATCGCGCGCAGGGCGGCGGCGAAGGTCATGCCGACGTCGCGCTTGACCTGCACCTGGTTGATGCCGGCCATCTGATACTCGACGGGATCCTCGACGGTGATGATCTTCCGGTCCGGCTTGTTGATGTAGTTGAGCGCGGAGTAGAGGGTGGTCGACTTGCCGGAGCCCGTGGGGCCGGTGACGAGGAACACGCCGTCGGAGCCGGAGATCAGGCCTTGGAACTTGGCCTGGTCGTCGGCGAAGAAGCCCAGCTCGGGTAGGCCCAGCTTGAGGCCCTCCTTGTCCAGGATGCGCATGACGATGGATTCGCCGTAGACGGTCGGCAGCACCGAGACGCGCAAGTCGATGTCGCGGCCGCCGGTACGGGCCTGGATGCGCCCGTCCTGGGGGATGCGCTTCTCGGCGAGGGAGACCTCGGCCATCAGCTTGAGGCGCGAGATGATCGAAGGCTGCAGGCGCTTGGGCGGACCCTTCATCTCCTGCAGCACGCCGTCGACGCGGAAACGGACGCGGAAACGCTTCTCAAGGGGCTCGAGGTGGATGTCGGAGGCCTTGCGGCGGATGGCGTCGACGATGAGCGAGTTGACGTAGCGGATGATCGGCGCGTCGTCTTCCTTGACGTCGCCGCCCTGGGGCAGTTCGACGGCCAGGCCGTCGTCGCCGCCCTTGCCGAGGATGTCATTGTAAGCGCCGCCGCCGCTGATGGGACCACCGCTGTAGCAGCGGGAAATGGCCTCCTTCAGGGCGTCGGGCGGGGCGAGCTTCGGGTTGAGCGGAAGCTTCAGGACGCCGGAGATGGAGTCGAGGGTCTCGGTGTCGAGCGGGTCCGAGATGGCGACGAGGAGCTCGGCGCCGTCCATCTGCAGAGG
>JBDKKH010000185.1:0-4718 GCA_039796215.1 Verrucomicrobiota bacterium | reverse complement strand
CAGGCCGGCCAGGAAGAAGCCGACCAACAGAGGGCCGCGGAGACGGACGGGGTCCTGCCACTGAGGCGTGGCCACGGTGAAAGCCAGGAAGACCAGGAAGCCGCCTAGCATCAGGATGGGGTGATGTCCGGCGAGCATCGCCACCGTCCAGACCATCAACGCCAGATGCACGCCCGCAACCCAGACGGGGATCGACGCCGGACGCGTCGCGCCGGTCTCGGGCTCCGGCCGGAGCGCGCGCAGTTCCGCCCGGAAGAGGAAGAGGTAGGCGAGATTCGAGACGAGGATCGAGACCACGGCGGCGACGCCGAACTGCTGGAAGACGACGGCGGAACTCCAACCCCACTTGGCCGCGACCATCACGATCGGCGGAGCGGCGAAGCTCGTGAGGGCGCCCCCGACGGACACATTGACGAACAGCAAGGCCAGCGTGGCGTATTTGAGCTTATCCGAAGGGCGCAAGGCGTAGAACTGGGCCGAAAGCAGCAAGGCCCCGATCGTCATGGCCGCCGGCTCGGTGATCACCGAGCCGAACAACGGGGCCAAGGTGAGGATGACGAACCAACGCGCGGTCGTGCCGTCGCCCAGCAACCGCGAGGCGCCGCCGAGCAACCGCCCGGCCAAGGTCATCACGGGACGGGCCGCCGCCAGCGTCATGATCACGAAGACGAACAAGGGTTCGACGAACTTGGAGGGACCGGCGACCGGCAAACCGGCCGCCGTCGCCGCGTAGTCGCCGGATTCGACGTAGCGGCAGGCGAAATCCCAGCCTTTGCCCGGCCAGGCGATGAGCAGGCCGAAGAGCACGAAGGTCCAGATCCCGAACACGGCCTCGACCTCGCCGAGAAGGTGCAACGCGGCCGCGCGGAAGTCAGAGGACTCGCCGCGCTCGTTGACCGCCGCCCGGCCGGCGCGCACGGCTTCCTGATGGGCGTGCTCGAGCCGATGCGCCGCCCGCGCGAAAAAGGGCGCCAGGAAGGCATGGACGATCGCGCAGGCGAAAACGGCCGTGGCGACCAGCAGGAAGGCGTCGCGCTCCGCGACGGCGACAAGCTGGGGCCAGAGATCAGGCGAGGCGGGCATGCCACGGAGAGAGAAGCATCTCCACCCGCTTGGCAACCCAACCCGACCTCAACGCGCCGTCGCGAGATCCGGCCGGGCCCCGCCCAAGGCGCGGATGAGGTCCACCTGGGCCGCGAGACGATCCGCCCGGACCCGGGCCACGAACACCTTCGACTCGGCGAAGATCCGCCGCGCCGTCAGCAGCTCATCAGGGCCGGTCTGCCCGGCCCCCTGCCTCGCCTGAGCGATGCGGAGCGCCTCCTGCGAAGCCACGACCATGCGGTCGGCCGCCTGCGCCGCCTCCGTGGTCTCCCGGACGTCGACCAAGGCGTCACGGACTTCGCGGAAAGCGTTCAGCACGGCTTGTTCGTAGACGGCGACCGCCTGCTGGCGCTGGGCCACCGCGCCCTCGACCCGGGCGGAGCCGCGCCCGAAATCCAGCAGCGGCATGGTGATGCCCAAGCCCAGGCTGGAGGAACTGTTCCGCGGACCGAACAAGGCCTCGAGGTCGCGGCTTTCGGTGCCGAGCGCGCCGGTCAGCGAAAAGGTGGGGAAACGGGAGGCTTTGACGAAGCCGATGCGGGCGTTGGCCGCGATCAGCGCCTGCTCGGCGGCGATCACGTCAGGCCGCCGTCGGAGGAGGTCGGCCGGCAGACCCGCCGCGACCGCCGCGGGCGCGGCGAGACCGCCCTCCGTCCGCGACGCGATCCGCAGACCGGGCTGCGCGGTGAGCTGGCCGAGCAGGTGCTCCGCGGCGCCGCGCGCGCGGCGCAGGTCGGCCCGGCGGACGACCGCTTCGCCGCGGGCGACCACGGCCGAGGCCAGTTCGCCCGGAGCGGCGGCGCCGAGCCGGGCGCGCTTCGCGAGCAGGCTCAATGCATCATCGCGCAGGACGACGATCTCCTCCGCCGCCGCGAGCTGGACGTCGGCCGCGCGCAAGAGCGCATAGGCGCGCACCACGGCGGCGCCGACGCCGAGTTCGACGACGAGACGGGACTCCTGCGCGGCGAGCAGGCGGGCGCGCGCGCCCTCCTTCGCCCGGCGGATCCGGCCCCAGAAATCGAGTTCGAACGCAGTGGACAGGCCGAGCCGCTGGTTGATGCGCGTGCGGCCGCTGAGGGCGAGGTTCGGATTGAATCCGCCTTCGCTGAGCTTGATGTTCTGGCTCGTGGCGGAGGCGTCGATCTGCGGCCACGCGGCCCCTTCCGTCTCCGCCAAGGTGGCCATGGCCTCCTCGACCCGGGCCGCGGCCAAGGCCAGGTCGGCGTTGGCCGCCTGGGCCCGCGTGACAAGGGCGTCGAGCCAGGGATCCCCGAAGGACTTCCACCAGTCCGCACGGACGGCCTCGCCGCCGGACGAAGCCTCGGGATAAGCCTCCGCGGTCGGCGTCGCCGGTCGGACATAGTCGGGCCCGAGGGCGCACCCGCCGAGACAACCGACCGCGAGCAGGAGCATCAGACGGCTCATGGGCGGGCGGCGGCGCGCTCCTTGCGGCCGGAAAGGAGATGGAAGAACCACGGGATGAAAAGCGTCGCGATGAAGGTGTCCAGGAGCATGCCCCCGAGCACGCCCGTGCCCATCGACTGGCGCGCCGCGGCGCCCGCGCCGCCGGCGAAGGCCAGCGGGACGACGCCGAGGACGAAGGCCATCGAGGTCATGACGAGCGGGCGGAAACGCATCCGCGCGGCCTCCACGGCCGCCTCGGCCGCCGAACGGCCCTCCCGGCGGGCGCTCTCGGCGAACTCGACGATGAGGATCGCGTTCTTGGCCGCGAGACCGATGAGCGTCACGAGCCCGATCTGGAAGTAGATGTCGTTGGGCATGCCGCGCACGAGGATGGCGAGCAGCGCGCCCAGCAAGGCGAACGGCACGGTGAGCAGCACGCCCAGCGGCAGCGCGAGGTCCTCGTAGAGCGCGGCCAGGATCAGGAAGACCATCAGCATCGCCAGGAGGAAGGCGGGCAAGGCCGACGTCGCCGCCCGCTTCTCCTGCAGCGCCTGGGCGGTCCAGTCGATGCCGTAACCGACCGGCATGATGTCCTCGGCGATCCGCTCGACGAGGGCGATGGCGTCGCCCGAGCTGACCCCGGGCGCCGGCGCGCAGATGAGCCGCGCGGAGAGGAAGCCCATGTGCCGCTCGAGCTGCTCGGGGCCGGACGAGGGACGGAACTTCACGAAGCTCGAAAGCGGGACCATGGCGCCGTTCGCCGCGCGCACGCTCACGCGGCCCGCCGCCGCCGCGTCCATGCGGTCCGCGGCCTCCGACTGCACGAGCACGCGATAAGTCCGTCCCGACAAGGTGAAGTCGTTGGCGTAGACGACGCCGATCGTGGACTGCAGGGCCTCGTGCAGGTCGGGCAAGGTCACGCCGAGCGTGGCGGCGCGGACCTCGTCGACCTCGGCGAGGAGCTGCGGCACGGCCGGGCGGAGGAAGCCCCGGATGCCGGTCAGCTCCGGCCGGGCCCGCAGGGCGGCCTCGAGCTTCTCGATGTTCGCGGCGAGGCGCGCGGGATCGTCGTCCTCCTTGGCCTGGAGGTAGAATTCGAAACCGCCCGCCGTGCCGATGCCGCGGATCGCGGGAGGATTGACGACCAGGCACATGCCCTCGGGCTGCGTCATCCCGATGGCGTTGAGCTGCCGCGCGAGGGCCTCTCCGCCGGGGGGACGCTGCCCGAAATCCTTCAACGGCAGGAAGATGGTGCCGGAGTTGGTGCGCTCGCCCCCGCCGAGGAGGTCGAAGCCGCTGATGGCGAAGGTGTGCCGCACCGCGGGATTCTCGCGCAGCTTGGGCGTGAGCCCGTCCATGAACGTCTTGGTCCGCCCGATGCCCGCCCCGTCGGGAAGGGCCACCATGGCGAGAAGGTATCCCTGGTCCTCCGAGGGCAGGAAGCTCCGCGGGATCGTCACGACCAACGCGACGTTGGCCAGGACGATGGCGAGGAAGCCGCTCGCGGCCGTGCGGGGATGCTCGAGCAACCAGCGCACCACCCGGCCATGCCAGGCGGCGACGGCTCCGAAGCCCCGGCCGAAACGATCCAGGACCCAGCGGACCGGTCGCGCGGGAGCCGCTTCGCCGTGCGCGCGCAGCAGCAGCGCGCACAAGGTGGGCGTGAGGGTCAGCGCCACGAAGCCCGAGAGGATGACCGAGAGCGCGACGGTGACCGCGAACTGCCGGTACAGGACGCCCGCGATCCCGCCGAGGAACGCGACCGGCAGGAACACGCACACCAGGACGCAGACGATCGCGACGATGGCGCCCGCGACCTCGCGGACGGATTCCTTGGCGGCCTCGAAAGGACTCAGGCCTTTCTCCCGCATGAGCCGCTCGGTGTTCTCCAGGACGACGATCGCGTCGTCGACCACGATGCCGATGGCGATGACCATGGCGAAGAGCGTGAGGATGTTGATCCCGTAACCCATGACCCACAGGCCGGCGCAGGCGCCGATCAGCGAGACGGGCACGGCGATCATGGGGATCAGGGTGGCGCGCCAGGAGCCGAGGAAGAGGAAGACGACCGCGGCGACCAGGAAGGCGGCCTCGAAGAGCGTGCCCCGCACCTCGCCGATGGCGGAACGGAGGAAACGCGTGGTGTCGAACGGGATGGCGTACTCGACGTCGGGCGGGAACTGCCGGGTGAGCTCGTCCATCCGCGCCCG
>JBDKKH010000184.1:0-5283 GCA_039796215.1 Verrucomicrobiota bacterium | reverse complement strand
ACCCCAGAGGAGGGTGATGCGATCCCCGCTGGTGTTACGGCGGCCGTAAAGTTCGCTCATGTTAAGCCCGATCGTCGCCTTGTTGCTCAAGGCATAGGACTCGGATTCGACTTCGATGATGCCGAGGAAGTTGTGGCGAGGCTCCATCGAGACGTTGCGACCGTGATGGGGGGTGTCGTACGTCGTGCATCCGACCATGGCGGCGGAGGCGATCAAGGTAGCAAGGGCGAGCTGCTTCATAATGGGGTGACTGCTGATATTTAAGGGGGGTGGGGGGGCTGACAAGTCAGAATGATTCACGAAATCGCCCAGTTTTTCCATGCCAGCACGAGTTCAGGTCCGCGAAAGAACCAAACGGCCCCGGCGACCGCCATGCTGGGCACGAAAGGCACCACGCCGGCGTACTCCTCCCCCTTGATCTTAGACTGAATCAATCCGGGGAGCGCGGTGATGACCCCCACGACCGCCCCGCCGAAAAGGCAGAAGACCGCGCCTTGCCAGCCGCCGAAAGCACCGACACCGGCGCAGAGGATGATGTCGGCTTCGCCCATCGCCTCGCGGCCCGCCATGAGGGTTCCGATGGTCCGGATCCACCACACGAGCGCGGTGCCGGCCGCGACGCCGATCAGCGCGTCCATGAGCGCCCGGAAACGGTTGACCGCCTCGATGCCGTGCGCGGTCTCTCCGTGCAGGGAGGGGAGCAGCATCGAGAGAAGCAGGCCCGAGCCGACCAAGGCGAAGTTAGGCGCGTCCGGGACCATCATGTCATCGAGGTCACATCCGGCGAGGATGATCAGCAGGGGGAGGAAGACGCACGCGGCCAAGGCCTTGGCCGGAGGGAGCATCGTCCAGGCGGCGACGAAGCTCAGCGCGGTGATGAGCTCGACGAGCGGGTAGCGCACCGAGATCTTTCCGCCGCAGCATCTCGCTCGGCCGCGAAGGATGAGCCAGCCGAGCAAGGGCAGGTTGAACCAGAAGGGGATGGGCTGACCGCAGGCGCAGCGCGAGGCGGGCGTGACGACGGATTCGCCCTTGGGCAGCCGATGGATGCAGACGTTCAGGAAGCTGCCCACGCAGGCGCCGAACGCCGCCGCCGTCACGGCCGCGAAGCCGGGGTGGAGCCGGTAGAAGCTTTGCAGGTCGGCGAGCGTCATGATGCGGAGGAAGCTTCGCCGAGGGCGGCGCGCATCGGGGCGTCGGGCGGCAGGACGCCGGTCCAGAGGCGGAAGGCGAGGGCTCCCTGCCAGCGCAGCATGGCGCGCCCGTCGCTGCCGGCGACGCCACGTTCCCGGGCGTCGCGGAGGAGGCGGGAAGGCGCCGCGCCATAGGTCGTATCGAAGACGAATTGCCCGACGGCGAGCTGATCGGCGGGGAAGGGCGACGGGTCGCCCGCCTTCAGTCCGAGGGTGGTGCAATTGACGATCACGGCGTCCGGCGAGGCCACGACGTCGGCGAGGCCGGCGGCGCGCACGCGGGGGTCCGCGAGGCTTCCGGCCAGTTCTTCCGCCTTGGCCACGTCCCGGTTGTGCAGCTGAAGAGACGCGCAACCGTCTTGCAGGCAGGCCGTCGCGACGGCGCGGGCGGCGCCGCCCGAACCTAGCAGGACGACCGGCCGGCCGCGCGTCGTGTCGCCCGTGCGTTCGCGCAGCGCCTCGAGGAAGCCGGCGCCGTCGGTGGTGTGGCCGTCCCAGCCGTCGGCGGTCCGCAAGAGCGTATTGACGGACGCGGCCCGGCGGGCTTCGGCCGAGAGCGACGTGACGAGCTTCAGCGCCTGGATCTTGTGCGGGACCGTGAGGTTCACTCCGGCGAAGCCGCGGGCGTGCAGCAGTCTCAGCGCTTCGGGCAGTTCTTCGGCCGTGATGTGCAGGCGATGGTAATGCACGCCCGCGAGCCGCGGGTGCTCCGCGACGAGCCGCGCGAGCGCGGCGTTATGCATCGCCGGGCTGAGCGAGTGGGCGATGGGGTCGCCCAATACGCCCAGCTGGCCGGGGGCGAACTCCGTCGTCCGCAGGGTCGACAGCGTCAGGGTCTCAGGCGCGCTCATCGTGTTTTTCCAGGGCGTGGACGAAGGTGAGGAACAGGCGGCTGCGGCGGTCGTCTCCCTGCGCCTCGCACTGCGACACAAGGTTACGGCAGCAACGCGCCAGGGTCTGGCGCGCGCTGACGGGCCGGAGGAAGGCCTCGTCGGCCGGCAGCTGATTGTCCATGAGCAGGAGCTGGACTTCGGCCCGGCTGCGGAAGGCGCCGCCTTCGTAGCAATCGATGTAGAGGGGTTCCCGGCCGCGGAAGACGCCGACCATGAACCGTCCCGGCAGACCGACGGGCTCGACGGGCAGGCCGAGGCGCCGCGCGACGAACAGAAAGACGAGGCAGAGGGAGATCGGGATGCCCCGGCGCGTCCGGATGACCTGGGAGAGCAGCGACGACGCAGGGGCGGCGAAGCTTTCCCGGGCGCCGCGATAGCCTTCTTCGCCGAAGACGACGCGGCACAGAAGGCGGCACTTCTCGCGGATATCGAGCGGTTCCGCGATGAGCTCACGGGTCCGCTCGGCGAGCCGGTCGAATTCCCCGGCGTAGGCGTCGTCGGCCAAGGAGGGGTCGCTGGCTCGTTCGAGCAGCAGGCAGGCGGTTTCGAGGTCGCTCTGCGGGTCGCGGAGGTGCGCGAGGAAGGCGTGCGCGGCGGCTTCGGGCGTCCGCAGGTCGGCGAGCAAGGCGCGCGCATGGCCGGCGAAGGCTTCGTCGCGGGTCATGTCCTCCAGCCAGAGCACCCCGGGCAGGCCGGCGGACTTCAGCTTGGCGAGCACGGCTTGACGGACGACCGGGGAGGGGTCGTCGAGAAGGCGCCCCAGGGGCGCCAGCTCCGAGTCGGGCGTCATGTCGTCTTAATACGGCGTAAAGGCGGCCTTGGGCAACAAGGGAGTCCGGCGCCGGAGTCTTTTCCGGATTGACGGAGCGAGCGTCAACTCGTCGCCCGCGGGACGCATTGTCGCGCCGCTGTCTCGCTCTTGGCGAATCCGGGCGCGATTATGGCCCTCTAAAGGACGTCGCCGCTTGGAACGCTCCGTGCGTCAACGGAAGCATGTCCACTCCTTACGGCAATCTCACCGAGAAGACCTCCGAAGCCCTGCAGCAGGCGCAGAGCGAGGCGTTGCAGCGTCGCAATCCCGCGCTGGAGCCCGCGCATATCCTGCACGGACTGCTCGCCCAGGAAGGCGGCGTCACCTCCTCGCTTTTCCGCCGCGCAGGCAAAGACGAGGCCGCGCTCGCCTCGGCGGTCGCCGGCCAGCTCGCCCGCCTGCCCAAGCTCGCCCAGTCCGCGGGCCAGCCCGGCCTTTCGGCCGAGACCCACGCGCTCCTGCTCAAGGCCAAGGCGGAAGCCGAGACCATGAAGGACGACTTCGTCTCCGCCGAGCACGTCCTGCTCGCGCTCGCCGAGACGCCTTCGCTCCGCCCGGCGTTCGCCGCCGTCGGCTTCGACCGCCAAGCCATCCTCGCAGCCCTGCAGGCCGTGCGCGGCTCGCAGCGCGTGACGTCCGCCAACCCCGAGGCCACCTATGAGGCCCTCGCCAAGTACGGACAGGACCTCACGGCCCGCGCCCGCACCGGCAAGATGGATCCCGTCATCGGCCGCGACGAGGAGATCCGCCGGGTGATCCGCATCCTTTCCCGCCGGACCAAGAACAACCCGGTGCTCATCGGCGAACCCGGCGTCGGCAAGACCGCCGTCGTCGAAGGCCTCGCCCAGCGCATCGTCAACGGCGACGTCCCCGAGGGCCTCCGCGACAAGACGCTCTTCTCCCTGGACATGGGGTCGCTCGTGGCCGGCGCCAAGTATCGCGGCGAATTCGAGGAACGTCTCAAGGCGGTCCTCAACGAGGTCAAGTCCGCCGAAGGGGGCATCCTGCTCTTCATCGACGAGATGCACACGCTGGTCGGGGCCGGCAAGGCCGACGGCGCGATGGACGCCGCCAATCTCCTCAAGCCCATGCTGGCTCGCGGCGAACTCCATTGCATCGGCGCCACGACGCTCAAGGAGTTCCGCGAGCACGTGGAGAAGGATCCCGCGCTCGAACGCCGTTTCCAGCAGGTCCTGGTCGATCCGCCCAGCGTGCCTGACACGGTCTCGATCCTCCGCGGACTCAAGGAGCGCTTCGAGGTCCACCACGGCGTGCGCATCGAGGACGCCGCGCTCGTCGAGGCCGCCACGCTTTCCGACCGCTACATCACCGCGCGTTTCCTGCCGGACAAGGCCATCGACCTGATCGACGAGGCCTGCGCCCAGATCCGCACCGAGATCGACAGCGTGCCCTCCGAGCTCGACGCCCTCAACCGGCGCGTGCTCCAGCTCGAGGTCGAGGAGTCCGCCCTGAAGAACGAGAAGGACGACGCCTCCAAGAACCGGCTCGCCGTGCTCCGCAAGGAGCTGGGCGCCGCGCGCGAAGAGCAGACCGCTTTCCGCGCCCGCTGGACGGCGGACAAGGAAGCCGTGACGAAGGTCCGCGCCTCCCGTTCGCAGCTCGAAGAGGCCAAGGCCTCGATGGCGAAGGCCGAGCGTGCCGGCAAGCTGGAGGATGTCGCCAAGCTCCGCTATGGCACCATCCCCGAGCTCGAGAAGGTCGTCGCGAAGCTCGAAGGCGCCGCCAAGTCGGCCACCGGTCTTTTCCGCGAGACCGTCACGCCCGAGGAGGTCGCCGAAGTCGTCGCCCGCTGGACCGGCGTGCCCGTGAGCAAGCTGCTCGAAGGCGAGCGCCAGAAGATCCTCCGCCTGCCCGACAACCTCAAGGCCCGCGTCGTCGGCCAGGACGAGGCCGTGCGCGTCGTCGCCGAAGCCGTGCAGCGTTCGCGCGCCGGCGTGCAGGACCCTCGCCGCCCGGTCGGATCTTTCCTCTTCCTCGGTCCCACCGGCGTCGGCAAGACCGAGCTCGCCAAGGCCTTGGCGACGGAGCTCTTCGACAGCGAGAAGTCGATGATCCGCATCGATATGTCCGAATACATGGAGAAGCATGCGGTCTCCCGCCTCGTCGGCGCGCCTCCCGGCTACGTCGGCCACGAGGAAGGCGGCCAGCTCACCGAGGCCCTCCGTCGCCACCCTTACGCCGTCGTCCTGCTGGACGAGGTCGAGAAGGCGCACGCCGAAGTCTTCAACATCCTGCTCCAGGTCCTGGATGACGGTCGCCTGACCGACTCGCAGGGACGCACCGTGGATTGCCGCAACGCGATCTTCATCATGACCTCGAACATCGGCAGCCGGCATATCGCCGAGCACGCCGGCTTCGGCCTTAC
>JBDKKH010000183.1:0-3424 GCA_039796215.1 Verrucomicrobiota bacterium | reverse complement strand
CATGGTGGACTTAAAGATGCCCGGTAATCTTCCCTCTGTCAACTGACCCGCGGTCAGGGTCCTGTCCCGACTAGTCGCCGAGAACGTTACGGAGCTCGATCAATTCGGGGATGGTCTTGTTTAAACCGCTGCCTGGCAGCCAGTTGCCCGAGTTGTTGACGACGTAGATTCGACCTTCGCGCACGCAGGTCAATTCCCGGATGGCCGGGATCTGGCGTGCTTCGGCGGTTTTCGCTTGGCTGGGCGCAAGCAGGCTGTCAGCGCCGCTGTTCTGCACCCACAGGAGGGCGTCGGGTCGCTGTGTCGCGATGAGTTCCCAATCGAACCTGATCCATGACCCGGCCGACAGGGCGGAAGCGAGGCCGGCCGCCGCCAGGGGCTCGGCGAGATAGCTTTCGGGGCCGGCCATGACTCCGTCCCAGATCACGATGATGCGCTTAGCGGTGCGCTTGGAGGGCGCCGTCAGTTGCGTCGCCAGCTTGCGGGCGTTTTCTTCGCGTCCCGTGGCTTGGCCCAGCTGAAGGATATCCCGGCTGGAGGAGTCGCGCGCTTCGGCGTGCAAGACGAGGATCCGCAGGCCGGCCTTCGCGCATTTATCCGCCCACAGGGGATTCGCCATGCGGGGCAGGACCACCAGGTCGGGCTTGGTCTGGAGCAGTCGCTCGAGGTCGGGTTGGAAGACGTCCGCGTCGCGTCGAGCGGGGTGCTCGCGCGGGAGCGGGCACCAGCGCGTGGCCATCACGATGTCCTCCGCGCATCCCAGGTCGATCAGCGTGCGGGTGGCGCCCGGGGCGTAGCTGGCCACGCGTTGTCCGCCCGCGCTCAGCGTCAGGCCGGTCGCAAGCCAGATGAGCAGCGCGCGCATCAGGCGGAGAGGACGCGGGCGAGGCGCATCGCGGCGTCGAAGCTGCCGCGGTCGGCTTTGCCCTGCCCGGCGATCGCGTAGGCAGTGCCGTGGTCCGGGCTGGTGCGCACGTGCCTGAGGCCGAGGCTGAGATTGGCGGCGGTCGCGAAGTCCACGGACTTCAGCGGCGCGAGGCCTTGGTCGTGGTAGGCCGCGGCGACGGCGTCGAACTCGCCTTGGAGATGCCGATGGAAGACGGTGTCTCCGGGGAGCGGGCCGGTGACGTCATGGCCTTCGACGCGCAGCGCGTCGACGGCCGGCCGGATGACGGCGTCATCTTCGCTCCCCAGCAGGCCGCCTTCGCCGGCGTGAGGATTGAGGCCGCAGACCGCGATGCGCGGCCGACGGTCACCCAGCCTTGTCCGCAGGTCGATGAGCGCGAGCACGGTGCGACGCACCGCCTCGGCGGTGACCGCCGCGGGGACGGAGGCGAGAGGCAGATGCCACGTGACCAGGCCGACGGTCATCCGGCCGCCGGCGAAAGCCATCACCGGCGTGCCGTGCCAGCGCGCGGCGAAGAACTCCGTCTGCCCGGGGAATTCGTAACCGACGCCGGCGAGGCCTTGCTTGTTCACGGGTCCGGTGACGACGGCCGCGAAGCGGCCTCCGGTGACGCCCCGGGCCGCGAGCTCCATGGCTTCGATCGCGATGAGCTGACCGGCTTCATCGGGCTGGCCGGGGCGGGTGCGGTAATTTTCAGGTCCCACCGCGATGCCGCGACCGAGCGTCGCGATCCAGTCGGCCGGCCCGATCGGCACGACACCGGCGGCGAGCGACGGATGGGCGCGCAGCCAGCTCGCGAGCAGTTCAGGGCCGACGCCGGCGGGGTCTCCGCAGGTGACCGCGATGGGCAGGTCGCTCATGCGGGCGAGATGAAGCGGCCCCTTTTGCCGCCGAGGAAGAAATCAAGGAAAGCGCGTGCTTCCGCCGTCTGATAATCGCCGCTCGCCAAGGCGGCCTGCGCCAGCGCCGGGCAAGCGCCGTCGGTCGCGTAGACCGCGTGGTAGGCGCGTTTGAGTTCCGCGACGGCCGGGGCCGCGACGCCGCGCCGGCGCAGGCCGACGAGGTTCAGGCCGGCGACGAGGTTGCGGCCGTGCGCCAAGGCGTCCGGCGGGACGTCTTCGGTGATGACCGCGTTGCCGGAGACAAGCGCCCCGCCGCCGATGCGGCAGAACTGGTGGACGGCGACGCCACCGCTGACGAAGGCCCGGTCACCCACGTGGACATGACCGCCGAGCATGCAGCCGTTGGCGAGGATGACGTGCGCCCCGAGCACGCAGTCGTGCGCGACGTGGCTGCCGGCCATGAGGAGTCCGTCCGCGCCGACGATGGTCCGCTGGCCCGCTTGGGTGGCCCGGTGGATCGTCACATGCTCGCGGACGACCGTGCGTTCGCCGACGAACGTGCCGGAAGCGGTGGCGGGGTCGAAAGACAGATCCTGGGGGTCTCCGCCGACCACCGCGAAATGATCGACGCGGACTCCGGCGCCCAGCTCGGCACGGGCTTTGACGACGGCGTGGGCCGCGATCCGGCAGCCCGGGCCCAGGATGGTCTCGGCTTCGATGATCGCGAAGGGGCCGACCGTGACGTCGGGGGCGAGCCGGGCCGAGGGGTGGACGTGGGCGGAAGGATGGATCACTTGAAAGGATGGGCGGCGCCGAAGAGTTCGAGCTGGGCGGCGTTCATCATATCGTAGGCCCGCAGGAGCCGGAGCAACTGCAAGGTGTCGGATTTCGCCTGCCTCGGGTGGGTTTCGGCGGCTTGCACGAGGTTCTCGAGGATGGTCCGGAGCGTGAGGACATGGTCCACGCCTTGTTCGCGCAGCAAGGCGATGCTTTCCGGGCGCTGCGGCTCCCCCGAAGGCAAGCCGGGCAGGACCAGGATCTTGGCGGGCTTCGGCGTCAGCGGCTGGCTTCCGCCGGCGAAGGCCTCCTTGGCCGCTTCGACCGCATCCTTCCGGATGAATTCCAGCCAATCGCCTTTCCGGATCATGCTCGGGGTGATCGCCTTGGCGGCGTGCCAAGGCCTGATCGCGATGACGGCGGTCGCCAGTCCCGCCAGGTCCGTGTTGAAGAGCTGGAAGCCGGGCTGGGAGCCTGAAGTCGGCGCAGGATTGATGGCCAGCAGGTCGCCTTGCTCGTCGGCCCGTTGCCGGCGAGACAAGCCGGCATGCTTGCGCGAAGGCCGCACGAGGAATCCGTTCAGCTCGAAATACTCGCGGACCAGATTGTCGTCGAAACCCGCCATGAAACACTAGGATGCGGCCGAACGGGCCGCAGGGTCAACCCGCGATAAGGTTCAGAGGACGAAGCCCGCGGGGGCGATGGCCACCGTGAACTCGCCCTTGAGCGAGCCGTTCTTCAAGGCGGGCACGAGCGCGGCCAGCGGCGCGGTCCGGATGGTCTCATGCAGCTTGGTGAGCTCACGGCCCACGCAGACGACCCGCTCCGGTCCCAGGACCTCGAGCATCTCATCCAGGAAGTCGCTGATGCGGTGGCACGATTCATGAAGGACGACGGT
>JBDKKH010000182.1:0-4167 GCA_039796215.1 Verrucomicrobiota bacterium | reverse complement strand
AAGGCCGCCGGACCGGGCTGAAAGCAGGGCCCGACCTTCCGCGACCTATGGCGAATGGAGGGTTCCGCTGGGGCATAACCTGAGTTGTGCCCGTCGGCGGACTAAGCGGTCATCGGAGGATGCAACCCTCCGAGGATCGCCCGCGCGAACGCCTGGTCCGCCACGGGCCGCGCGCCCTGCTGGACGCCGAGCTCATCGAGCTGCTGATCGGCGCGGGCACGCGCGGCCTGCCGGCTCCGGCGGTCGCCCTGGCCTTGCTCGCGGAGTGCGGGACGTTGGCGGCGTTGGCGACCTGGGACACGCATGACTTCGGTCGCGTCCGCGGCCTCGGCCCGGCCAAGGCGGCGGAGCTGGCCGCGGCCATGGAGCTCGCCCGGCGCATCCGCGAGCGGGCGCACGACCCCGGCGAGCGGCTGGACGCCCCGGCCAAAGTCTGGGCCCGCTTGGAGCCTTTCGCGGCGGGGCTTTCGGTCGAGAAGTGCTGGGTCCTCTGCCTCAACCGACGGAACCGTCTCCTCGCTTTGCACGAGGTCAGCTCAGGCACGGCCACCAGTTCGCTCCTGCACCCGCGGGAGGTTTTCCGGCTCGCCTTGAAGCACGCCGCCTCGGCGGCCATCGTGGCGCATAACCACCCCAGCGGCGACCCTTCGCCCAGTCCGGCGGATCGCGCGGTGACGCGTCAGCTGGCCGATGCCGGCCGCGTGGTCGGCGTCGAACTGCTGGATCATGTGGTCGTAGGCCGTCCCGAGGCCGACCCGGCTGGCAAGGGGTGGTTCAGCTTCGGCGAGGCGGGACTTCTCTGACCGAAGTCTGGTCCGACGAGCCGTCACCCGGGCGCCGGAGGCCGGCGCTTAGCCGGGTGTCATCTTGCTTAAAGGGTCCCCCGCCTGTGCCGATTCCGATTGGAGCTCCACTTTGTCCTGGATTTAGGTGGGCGGTACGTTGCCACGGCTCGGACGAGGCCGGTCGGGTCGCACCTCCCGTATATTATGTTCGTAGGGAAGGGAGGCTGCCGCGGGTGTCGAACACCGCAGGGGAGGATGAATCTGCATGATTTATCCGCGAAAGGCAAGCGGGCGGGCGAAAGAGGGTAGATTTCCGCATCGGTTCGCCTAGAAATCGCCCATGCGTCACCCCGTCGCCTGGTTTCTCCTCTGCCTTGGCCTGACCGGCTGTCAGCAGACTCAGCCTCGTCCGTCCGTCGTCCCGCCTGAGTATGTCGGTCGGCTCGCGCCGAAGACCGAGGCTCTGTTGCTGCGTAAAGGCGACCGCCTCGCGATCTGCGGCGACTCCATCACCGAGCAGAAGATGTACAGCGTGCTGATGGAGGCCTACCTCGTCGCCGCGCGTTCCGACCTGCACGTGACCGTGCGCCAGTATGGTTGGAGCGGCGAACAGGCCGGCGGCTTCCTGAAGCGCATCGACAACGACGTCCTGCGCTTCAAGCCGACCATCGCCACGACCTGCTACGGCATGAATGATTTCCGTTACGTGCCGCGGGACGAAGCCATCGCCGCGACGTACCGCCAGAACCAGGCCGCCGTCGTGCGGAAGTTCAAGGAAGCCGGCGCGCGCGTCGTGCTCGGCTCTTCTGGTACGATCCATTCCGTCCCGCCGTGGGTGAAGTCCGCGAAGGGCACCTGGCAGGAGCTCAACCTCGCGCTGCTCAACTTCCGTGACATCAATATCGAGGTCGCGCAGGCGGAGCAGGTCGCGTTCGCCGACGTCTACTGGCCGATGCTGGTGAAGGGTCATGAGGCCCGGGCCAAGCATGGCGAAGGCTTCAAGCTCGAGGGCGACGACGGCGTCCATCCCGCCTGGGCCGGTCACGTCGTCATGGCGACCGCCTTCCTCGAAGGCTTGGGGCTGCGCGGAGACGTCGCCCAGATCGACGTCGATCGGGCGGCCGGCACCGTGACCGCCCGCGAAGGCCAGCGCATCATGAAGCAGGAAGGCGGCGTCATCGCCCTGCGCAGCTTCCGGATCCCGTGTTCCTTCCAGCCGGGCGACATCGCCAAGGACGACACCCTCGCGGCGGGCGTGGCCTTGGCCGGCTTCCAGCAGAAGCTCAACCGACTCACCCTGCGTGTCCGGCAGGCGCCGACCTCGCAGGTCAAGGTCACCTGGGGCGAGGCCTCCAGGATTTTCCCCGCCGCGCAACTGGCCAGGGGCGTCAATCTCGCGGCCGAGTTCCCGCAGAACCCCACCTCGCCGGCGTTCGCGAAGATCTGGAAAGCCGTGGCTGAGAAGCAGGCCTACGAGACGAAGCAGATCAAGACCCTCTTCCGGAGCAAGGAAGCCAAGTCTGACATGGAGGCCGTGGTGAAGAGTTCGCAGGTCGAATTCGACCGGCTCGCCGCCGCTTTGCAGGCCACGCTTAAGCCGGTCGATTCCGTGCTCAAGGTCGAGGCGGTCCGCTGAACGGGCTCGCCCAATGAAACGGGCCGCACTTTCGTGCGGCCCGGGCTATGGCTAGCCAACAACGATTGATTATTCGGCCGTGACGTTTTCGGCCACGCCGACGCCGAGGGTCATGCCGCCGACGACCTGGACCTTCTCCATGATGATCTTCTGGAGTTCTTCCAAGACCTTCGGGTTCTTGGCGAGGTAGTCCTTGGCGGCTTCGCGGCCCTGGCCGATGAGCTGGCCGTTATAGGCGATCCAGGCGCCCTTCTTCTCGAGGATCTTGTGTTCGATGCCGAGGTCGAGGACGGAGCCCGAACGGGAGATGCCTTCGGTGTACATGATGTCGAATTCGCACTCCGTGAAGGGCGGGGCGACCTTGTTCTTCACCACTTTCACCTTGGTGCGGTTGCCGATGACCTTGCCGGAAGGCTCCTTGATCTGGCCGATGCGGCGGATGTCGATGCGGACGGAGGAGAAGAACTTCAGCGCGCGGCCGCCCGGGGTGGTCTCGGGGCTGCCGAACATCACGCCGATCTTCTCGCGGATCTGATTGGTGAAGATCACCACGCAGTTCGTGCGGCTGATGGCGGCCGTCAGGCGGCGCATCGCCTGACTCATCATGCGGGCCTGGACGCCGACGGTGGAGTCGCCCATCTGGCCGTCGAGTTCCTGCTTGGACACGAGGGCGGCCACGGAGTCGATGACGATGACGTCGACGGCGCCGGAGCGGATGAGGGTCTCGGCGATGTTAAGCGCGTCTTCGCCGGATTCCGGCTGGGAGACCAGGAGGTTATCGAGGTCGACGCCGACGACCTTGGAGTAGCGGGGGTCGAGGGCGTGTTCGACGTCGACGAAGACGGCGTTGCCGCCTTGGCGCTGGATCTCGGCGATGATGGAGAGACAGAGGGTCGTCTTACCGGAGGATTCCGGCCCGAAGATCTCGACGATACGTCCCCGGGGGAGACCACCGACGCCCAAGGCGAGGTCGATGGCGACCGAGCCGGTGGACACGGTCGAGATCTGCATCTTCGTCGCGTCCCCCATGCGCATCAGGGTGCCGTCGCCATACTGCTTGTTGATGGCGGAGAGAGCCAGATCGAGGGTCTTCTTCTCGGCTGCCTGGTTGGCAGATTTTTCCTTAGCGGTGGGTTCGGATTTGGCGGACATAACGTTGGGTATGCGGAATCCAAATTGCCGGGCACAGCGAACGTGGCAAGCAAAATGAACAAATGTTCACTACTTCTTTCCACCCCCTTCCGGCCGGGGGTTAGAAGCTAAACAAATCCCCCAGCCAGTCCCAGAAACCGGGCTCTTCCTTGGGTTTTACGCTGATTTTCGGGGTCGGCTTGAATGCCGGGAGGCGGGGCTGGGCTTGGAGTTTGGCCAGGCCGGCCTTCATAAGGTCGGCGGCCAGCTGATCGCGGAGACGCTGCTCGGCCTTGGCTCCCAGGGGGCTCTGGCAACCCAGCACGACCGCGATGACCCGATGCTCACCAGCCTTGGCGGTGGTGACGATCGAAGCGTCGGCTGCCTCGGTCCAGCCGGTCTTCAGGCCGTCGCAGCCGGGGAAGGAATCCAGCAGATGGTTATGGTTGAGCAACTCCATCGGCTTGAGCGGGCGGCGGAGGAGGTGTCGTTTGGCCGACGTGAAGCGCAGGGCTTCGGGCATGCCGCAGAGCACGACGGAGAGCTTGGCGAGGTCGCGGGCGGTCGTGGTGTCGTGGGGGCCCTTGCCGTAGGTCAGCCCGTTGGGGGTGACGA
>JBDKKH010000181.1:0-3958 GCA_039796215.1 Verrucomicrobiota bacterium | reverse complement strand
GCGGGTACGGCGCGGGATTCAGCCAAAGATTCGGTTTTTTCCCTGAAATCGGGGAGAAAACGTCAGGGAAACGTCGTTTTTGGATCCAAGCGGTCTCCGTCGGTGAAATCGAGGCCATCGGTCCCCTGCTTCGGCAGCTGCACGCCGGAGGCGAAGCCGAAATCATCCTCACGACCACGACCAGCACCGGCTACCGGCTGGCCCAAGAGCGCTACGGTGATGTCGCCCGCCGCATCGGCATCTTCCCTGCCGACCTCTGGCCCTGCAGCGCCCTGGCCTGGCGGCGCATCCGCCCCGACGTCGTCATCCTCGTCGAAGGCGAGCTGTGGCCCGAACACCTCGCCCAAGCACGCGCCCACGGCGTGCCGGCCTACCTGGTCAACGGACGGCTGTCCGACCGCTCCTTCGCCCGCCATCAGCGCTTCCCCCGCTTCTCCGCCCACGTGCTCGGGCACTTCAAGGCCATCGCCGCGGGCAGCGAAGAAGACGTGCGCCGCTATCGCGTGCTCGGCTTCGACGCGCGCCTGACCGGCAACATCAAGTTCGACGTCGCCGGCGACGCGCCGATGGACCCGGCCGAACGCGCCCGGCTCCGGACCGAGCTCGGTTTCGGGACGGACCCGCGCACGGTCGTGCTGCTCGGTTCGTCCACGTGGAAAGGCGAAGAGACCCTGCTGCTGGAAGTCACCCGCGACCTGCGCGCCTCCGGTCACGACGTGCGGCTCCTCCTCGTCCCTCGTCACTCGGAGCGACGCGCCGAACTCGCCGCCGAGGCCGGCGCCAGCGGTCTCGCCTGGCATCAACGGTCGAGCGGCGGCCCCCTCGCCCCCGCCGGCACCGTCGTCCACCTGGCGGACACCACCGGAGAGCTCCGCCGCCTCACGCGGGCCGCCGACCTCGCCTTCTGCGGTAAAAGCCTCGCCCCGCATGACGGCGGCCAGACGCCCATCGAAGCGGCCGCCGCGGGCGTCGCCCTCGCCTACGGGCCGCGCATGACGAACTTCCGGGATATCTGCCGCGGACTGGAACAAGCGAAAGCCGCCGTCCGCGCCGCCGATGCCGCCGAGCTTGCCGCCATCCTTGGTCGCCTTCTCCCGGACGATGCGGCCCGCGCGGAGATGGGCCGTCGCGGGGCCGCCTGGCACCTTGGTAACCGCGGTGCGACCGAACGGACGATCGCCCTGCTACGGGCCGGTCAGTCCGCGCGATAAGCTTCGCGCAGGCGACGGGCTTCGGCGCGCAGTTCGCCGCCTAGGATGATCTCGCGCGCCCGCGCGGCGCCAGCCGCCGGATCGACCGCTCGGCCGGCCACCCAGAGGGCCGTGCCGGCGCTCAGGCACAGCGTGTCCATCAGGCCGTCGGAGACGCCGCCCACCAGCAGGTCGCTGAACATCGCGATGTTCTCCTCGGGGCTGCCGCCGCGCAGGTCGGCCACCGCGCAGGTCTTGAAACCGAAATCTCCGGGCAGCCAGACCGCGTCGACCGACGCCAGTTCGCCGCAACCGCGCACGCGCACCTCGCCCGCGGTGGTGATCTCATCCATGCCCCCGCCCGCTCGCGAGTGGGTGACCAGGCCGCGGCGGACGCCGAGTTCGCCGAGCGCGGCGGCCAGCGGCGCGACCCAGCGTTCGTCGTAGACGCCGACCACCATGCACGCCGGACGCGCCGGATTGATCAGCGGGCCGAGGACGTTGAAGATGGTCTTCTCGCCGCGCTGCGCGATCTGCTGGCGCACGCCGAGGACGGCCTTGAACGCCGGATGGAAAGCCGGCGCGTACAGGTAGCAGAAATTCGCCTCCGCGAGGGCGCGACGGAGCTGGTCGTCGGTCGCGTCGAGCACGACGCCGAGACCCGCCAGGAAATCCGCGCTGCCGGACTTGGAGGTGATCGAACGGTTGCCGTGCTTGAGCACGGGCACGCCCGCGGCGGCGACGATCAGCGCGCTCGCCGAGGAGATGTTGAAACTGCCGGAGCGGTCGCCGCCCGTGCCGACGATGTCGATGCCGAGGGCGGGCCAGTCGCCGAAATCGACCTGGCGGGCGAGATCGCGATACGTCCGGGCGAAGCCGGTGACCTCCGCCGCCGTCTCTCCCTTGCGGGCGAGGGCGAGCAAGAAGGCGGTCTTGTCGGCGTCGCTCACCGCGGGGTCGGCCATGGCCCGGGCGGCGGCGGCGGCCTCGTCAGGCGCGAGGTCGCGGCCGGCTGAGGCGGCGTCTGTCAAGGCGGTGAGGGCCGGAGCCATGCCCGATTAGCCACGTTCTCGGGCCGAGGGACAAGGGCATTTTCACACATGAGGTTTGCAACTAGGTGAAACTACCCATAGACATGACATATGGACGATGGCGACCACCCCCAAGGCGACTTCGACGGATTCGGGAATGCCTCTTGGGGAGAAGCCGATTGGACGAGCTACCTTCGGCGCAACGACCTCGAGGTCGGACGCTTCCTGTCTTACTACGACGAGGTCAAGAACCTGCCCGACCGGCTGGACGTCAGCGCCCGCCGGATGGGCTGGGAAAACGCCGACTGGGCTCCCGGCGACCCCCCCGAGGAAGTCAACGACGGCGAAGACGAGGACTCGGACGTGCCCTACTGCATCCACCAGCACCCCGTCTACGTCGTCGCCCGGGCTCTTTCACTGCAGCTGGTCCACGCCTTCCGCCGGCTTTGCGCGGACGCCGGCCCGGCCATCCCGGGGCTGGTCGCGGCGGACGTCGTCCGGTCTTTCTGGGACGCCGAACACCAGATGGTGATGGCGATCAACGCCACCGACACCGGCGACCTGCCCCTCGCGTTGGTCCACATGAAGAGGGCCTTGGTCGCGATCAACTACGCCATCGGCCTGAGCGCCAGCCTGCCCGCCGAGGCGCGCCTGTCCTCGGCGGAAGCCGCGCAGGACATCGAAGCCACGCTGTTCGATCTCCGCGAAGTCTGCCTGCGCGTGATGGCGGACTGCCGGTGGGACGAGAAGAAGCGCTAGGCCTCAGGCCTTCCCGGGTCCGTCCTTGCTCATGAACTGGATCAGGCGGTCGCTGAACTCCTTGGCGGAGTCGTGACCCATGCCGCGGAGGGCCTGGACCATCGCGGCGACCTCGACCAAGCGGGCCATGTCGCGTCCCGGGCGGACCGGGATGGTCATGTGCGGCACCTTGCGCCCCAGGATCTCGTACGTCTCCACTTCGAGACCGGAACGCTCCTCGTCCATGCCGGGCTGCCAGAGGACGAACGTGACGACCAGGTCGACGCGCTTCTCGCGCCGGACGGAACGCACGCCGAAAATCGAGGCGACGTTGATGATGCCGATGCCTCGGCACTCCATGTAGCCGCGGTTGAGCTCCTTTGCGGTGCCCTGCAGTTCGCGGTCGGCGATCAGCGTGACGACGACGTAGTCGTCGGCGACCAAGGAATGCCCGCGTTCGATCAGCGCCAAGGCGCACTCGCTCTTGCCGACGCCGGAGGCGCCGCGGAGCAGCACGCCCACCCCCTTGATGTCGACCAGCGTGGCGTGGAGGTTGGTGCGCGGGGCGAATTTCTCCTCGAGCAGCACCGTCGCTTCGGCCGAGAAATCCTTGGACTTGAGTTCGGTGCGGATCAGCGGGACCTGATGACGGTCCGCCAGGCGCAGGAGGATGTCGTCGACCGGCAGGCCGCGGGAGATCACGACGGCCGGGATCTTCTTCGAAAACACGTCGTCCAGCAGCTTCTCGCGCACCGCCGCGGTCTGGTCGCCGAGGTAGGCCATCTCGCCCGCGCCGAAGAGCTGCAGGCGCTTGTGCGCGAACTCCTTGAAGTAGCCGGTGACCGCCAAGGCCGGCCGGTTGAGCGACTTCTCGGCGATCATGTTGTCGAGGCCGGCCCCGCCCGCCAGCAGCTCCATCTGCAGCATGTCGCTGAAGGTCGCGAGGAATTCGCGGACGGAGACGGATTCCGGACGAGTCTCGGGAGCGGGGTCGGACAT
>JBDKKH010000180.1:0-9415 GCA_039796215.1 Verrucomicrobiota bacterium | reverse complement strand
TGCAGGGGGCTGTTGGAGACGTCGCGGCGGGCGACGCAGGCTTCGCCGGTGGGGGCGTCGAAGGTCGTGGCCATGGCGAAGGGCGCGGTCCGCTTGATGAAGGTGTACAGCGACCGGCGGTAGCGGTCCTCGCCTTCGCTCGGCTTCCACTGGATCTGGCCGTAGGTGCCTTCGCTCGTCACGCTGGCCGGCTGCGGCGGGTACACGCCCGGGCCGCCCATCTTGAACGAGATCAGGCCGGCGGCGAGGAGCGAGGAGTCGCGGATGACCTCGGCTTCGAGGCGGAACCGGCTGCCGCGGGCGAGCCAGAGGTTCTCCCGGTCCTTTTCCAGGAGCTGGGGCGTGACCCGCGAAGACTGGCGATAGGTCCCGCTGGTGACGATCAGGCGATGGAGCTTCTTGACCGACCAGCCGGTGCGCTGGAACTCGACCGCCAGCCAGTCGAGCAGTTCGGGGTGGGTAGGCGCTTCGCTCTGGTAGCCGAAGTCTTCCAGGGTGGTCACGAAGCCGCGGCCGAAGAAGGCCTGCCACTGGCGGTTGACGGCGACCCGCGCGGTGAGGGGGTTCTCTGGCGCGAAGAGCCAGCGCGCGAAACTGAGGCGGTTCGCCGGCGCGTCCTTGGGCAAGCCGGGCAGGAAGGCCGGGACGCCGGGCTTCACTTCCTGGCGGGGGCTCATGTACTCGCCGCGGTGGTGCAGGAAGGTCGGACGGGGATTGCTGGCGGGGCGCTCGCGCATGACCAGCGTGGCTTGTCCCCGGGGGATGCGCTTACGGAGGGACTCGAGGGCCTTGGCGTGCGTGGCGACTTCGGGCGAGGTCTCGAGGAAGCGCTTACGCAGGACCGCCCGGTCTTTCGGGACGGCTCCGGCGAGCATGGCCTCGACGTCGGCCGGGTGTCCCGTCGCGGTGGCCCCCTGGGCGGTGGTCACGGAGATCCGGAAGTGCCCGAGCGAACAGGAGAAGTGTTTCTCGAAGAGCATCTTGAGAGTCCAGCCTTCAGGCAGGTCGGTGGGCTGGGCGAAACGGAAGACGGCTGCTTCGCGCCGGCCATACCCTCCGTCGGTCTGCCAGCCGCTCGACATCTCTCCGTCCAAGGCGGCTTCCGCGTTGTTCTTCTTGCTGACGCGCTTGGCCTTGCCCTTCGCCGCGGGGGCGGCGGGCTTGGGTTCCGATTCGTCGTTGGTGGCGGTGGCGTCCGCGAATTCCAGGCGCTTGGTTCCCTGCCAGGCTTGGATCTCGCTGAGGAAGAATCCGCCCAGGGGGCCTTCGTAACTGGTCAGGCCGGGCCCGTCGTTGGGCAGCGAGGGATGGTCGGCGACTTCGAGCCGGATCGCGGTGACGCCGCGCAGGGCGCGGTTGAACGAAAGGTCGTAGACGTCGCTCTTGGTGCTGTCACCGCCGCCTAGGATGAAGCCGTCGGGCTGGACCTCGAGCTTGGGCATGGTGGTCTTGAGCGTGCCAGGCCGGACGATCTCCCACTTGGCCGAGCGCTTGGCCTCCGCCGCGATCCACGCGTCGAGCTTGGCCTCCAGCGCGGCGGCCCCGCCGGGGAATTTGCCGGGCAGGGCGGCCTCGGCCTGGGCGACCTTGCGGGCGTGCTCAGCCTGCAGCGAGGCGAGGTTGGCCGGAGGGATGTGATAGGTGGGCTCGTCGGCGTTGTTGAGCAGCGCCATGACGCCGAAGTAGTCGGTGTGCAGGATGGGGTCGTACTTGTGCGTATGGCACTGGGCGCAGTTCATGGTCAGCCCCATCCAGGCGGCGCCGGTGGCGCCGACGCGGTCGACCATGGAGTAGAAACGGTATTCGTTCGGGTCGATGCCGCCTTCCTCGTTGAGCATGGTGTTCCGGTGGAAGCCGGTGGCCACGAGGTCTTCGGGCGTGGCGCCGGGCAGGAGGTCGCCCGCGAGCTGCTTGATGCCGAACTGATCGTATGGGAGGTCGGCGTTGAGGGCCTTCACCACCCAGTCGCGGTAGGGCCAGATCGTGCGCGGGCGGTCCTTCTCGAAGCCGTTGGTGTCGGCGTAACGCGCGAGGTCGAGCCAGCGTCGGGCCCAGCGTTCGCCGTAACGCGGCGAGGCGAGGAGGCGGTCCACGAGCTTTTCGTAAGCGTCAGGGGAGGTGTCGCGGACGAAGGCGTCGGCTTCTTCGGGCGTGGGCGGGACGCCGGTGAGGTCGAGGGTGACGCGTCGGACGAGCGTGTGGCGGTCGGCTTCAGGCGACGGCTGCAGGCCGAGCTGGTCGAGGCGCGCGCGCACGAAGGCGTCGACGGGGTGGAGGTCTTTCCGCGGAAGCGGAGCCTGCTTAGGCGCCGAGAAGGCCCAGTGAGGCTGGTAGACGCCGCCCTCCGCGACCCAGGCGCGCAGGATGGCTTTGTCCTTGGCCGACATGGGCTTCTTGCTCTCGGGCGGAGGCATGATGTCCTCGTCGTCGGCCGAGAAGATGCGCTTGATGATCTCACTCTCGTCGGGCTTGCCGGGGACGATCGCGATCTCGCCCGACTTACCTTTGCCATGCGCGGACGCAGGGAGGTCGAGACGCAGCTTGGCTTTCCGGGAGTGCTCGTCCATGCCATGGCACGCGAAGCAGTGCTGGGCCAGGATCGGACGGACCTCGCGGTTGAAATCCACGGCCGAGGCTTCGATGCTGGTCGCAGCGATCAGTACGGAGAGGATTCGGAAAGCGGGCATGATGAAAGGGGCTTGAATTGAGACAACGGGCGGGTTCGCAGGTTTCGAGGCCTAATCCAGTTTTCCCTCAAGAGCATAACGTCCCGGTTCGGGGGTTTTCAGCAAGCCACGGAAGCGATTCTGAGCCAATTTTCCAGGTCCGCGTAGCCCTGCCGCCCCGTCCGGCATGGGTCGGTCGTAGTCCCGGCCTATCGCCCGGACTTAGGGGCGCCCTGCCAGAGCCATTCGAGGGCCGAGGGCAGGATCTGGGCGCGGGCGTTCCCGATGCCGTGGCCGGAATTCTGGCAGAAGAAATACTGATAGGGGTAGCCTTTATCCTTCAGGACCTTCGCCATGCGGTGGTTGGCTTCGACCCAGTCGTGCATGCCGTCGCGCATGGCGTTGGGGTTGTAGTTGTCGCGGTCGCCGACCGCCAGGTAGAGCCGGATGGGCTTGCGCTCGCCCTGCGGGATGAGGGTCTGGTGGAATTCCCAGGCGCCGCCGGGCGTGGTGGGGTCGAAAGGCCACTGCTGGTTGACGAACGTACCTGAGAGGGTGAGCACGCGGCGGAACCATTCGGGGTGATACCAAGCCATGATCAACGCGGCGGAACCGCCGGAGCTGACGCCCATGGTGGCGCGAAGCTCGGGGTCGGTGGTCAGCCGGACGCCGGCCTTTTTCTCCACGAGCGGAAGCACCTCGAGCTGGATGTATTCCGCGAAGAGGCCCGACATGGTGTCGTATTCCTTGCCGCGTTCGTGGCCCTGCGCGTCCCCGCCGCCGTTGGCGATCTGCACCATGACCAGCGCGGGGATGCGCTTCTGGGCGATGAGGTTGTCCAGGATGCGCGGCAGGGTCTGCTCGGGCTTGCCGAGCCCGGGGCCGTCATGCGTGACGAGCAGCGGCGCGGCGGTGCCGGGGACATATTGGGCCGGGACGTAGACCGTGATGGTGCGCTGGTAGTCGATGGGGTGCGTCTTGACGATCAGGGTCTTGGGGTTGGCCGGGTCAGGCACCCCCGATTCGGACCGGGCGATCCCGGGGTTGAAGCGCTGCGTGGTCTTGGAATCGATCTGGAACTGCATCACCTTGCCCTGTGGGACGCCTGCCGTCGCCTTGGTCTCAGGGGCGGCGACGTAGTCCGGTCCGATCAGGTAGTTTCCGTCGGCCAGGGTGGTCTTGCCGTCGAGCCGCACGAACGTCGGCGCGCCCGGCGCATCGTAGGCGCGGGTGGGCGGACCGGGTTTCTTGACTGCCTTAGGCGCCGGCTGGGCGGCCTTCGGGGTGTCGGCAGCGGTCAGCGCACCGGAGGCGCTGAGCAGGAAGAGGGCGAGGAGGGGGCGCATGAGGAGAGGCAGGGCGGAGTCCGTGACCGGCTCCAGGTTTCTGGGGGTATGAACAGAGACACCCTCGGCGGCCAAGGGTTCCCTCGAATGCTGCCGAAGCGCCGAAGGCCGGCTCAGCTCAGCTTGAGCACGCCGTTGCTGTCGCCGAACTTGTCTTTCTTGATGCCCATGCGCTGGAGAAGGGCCATGTGCAGGTTGCACATGGGCGTCTTCTTCGGCGAGATGATGCGGCGACCCGAACGGATGCTGCCGGCGCCGCCGCCCGCCAGGATCAGCGGAAGGTCGTCGATGTCGTGCTTGTTGCCGTCGCGGATGGAGCAGCCGAAGAGGAGCTGGCTGTTCTCGAGGACGTTCGATTCGCCTTCCTTCAGGGACTGCAGCCGCTCGCAGAAGCTCGCGAACTGGGCGACGTTCCACTCGATGACCTTGGTGTACTGCGCGATGTTCGCGGGGTCGTTGTGGTGGTGGGAAAGGCCGTGCCAGATGTTGTTCACGCCGTCCAGGAATTCAAAGCGGCGCGTGGACTGGGCGTCCCCGATCATGAAGGTGCTGATACGCGTGGAGTCCGACCAATAGGCCAAGGCGAGGACGTCCAGCATCTGCCGGACGTGTTCGCGGTGGTCCGGCGGGATGCCCGGGCCGGGGCGGGGCAGGTCGAAGCGGCCTTGGTTGATCCAGCGCTTCTGCGGCTTGAGCGAATTCTCGATGCGTTTCTCGACCGCGCGGACCGACTCCATGTACTCGTCGAGCTTCACCTTGTCGGCCGAGCTGATCTTGCCCTTGAGCAGCCAGACATCCTCGCTGACGGCGTCGAGGACGCTGAGGTCGTCGCGCTGGAGGGCGTTGGTGACGGCCGCCTGGTTGGGGTTGAAGCCGGAGACGACCGGACCCGCCGAGGCGGTGCGGAACAGCCGGTCGAAGGCGAGCTGCGGGACGATCTCCTTCGGCACCGGGGTGTGCGGATCGCGCCAGGCGAGGTGCGAGCCGTAAAGCATGGCGAAACCGCCGCCGGCGTTGTCGACGCCGGAGCGCGTGGGTTCGAGTCCGAGCTCGAAGCTCGGGAGAGGGGTGCGGTTGCCGATTTCCGCCGCCATGACCTGGTCGGCGGAAATACCGCCGACGTCGATGTCGCTGCCGGCGTTGCGCTTGACGAAGCCGCCGTGCAGCCAGGCGGGGACCTTCGGCCAGTGTCCGTTGCGGCCGGCGGTCCGCTGATTGGTGAGGTTCTCGAGGACGATCAGTTTGTCCCGGACGTTCTTGAAGGGGGCCAGCGTGGGCGAGAGCTGATACTTCTCGTCGTTGCCTTCGGGACGCCAGCGTTTCTCGTTCACGCCGTTGGGCATGAAGAAGTAGCCGGTACGTAGCGGAGGCTTGGCGAGCCGTTGGTCGGCCTTGGCAAGAGGGACCATCGCTTCCATCAGGGGCAGAGCCATGGCGGCGCCGCAGCCGCGGAGCATGGTTCGTCTGGAGATGGGGCGGAACATGGGGACGACGTCTACAGGGTTAAATCAAGCGCCGAGGGCAAGAAAGGCAAATCGTGGGTCGGGGCCATGGCTCATTTTGCCTCTTTTTCCGCTTTGGCCGGCTTCTTGACGGGCACGGTGACGAGGGTGAGCTCGTTCCGGTTGCGGAAAGGCGTGCTCAGGATGATCTCGCGCAGCAAGGTCTGCGCCTTGTAGTCCCCGGCTTCCAGCCGGTCGACGATGCCCTCGATGGTGCCGTCGTCGCGGTCGACCAGGCTGCGTCCGAGGGAATAGCCGAGCAGCTTGGAGGTCATCTGCCGGGCGAAGTCCCGCTTCCGGGTCAGGAGCAGCGCCTTGAATTCGTCGAGGTCGCGGAAGGCCTGGCCGGAGGCGGTGACGCCCGACGCGCTGATCGGCTTGCCCTTGTCGTCGACGTCGCGCCAGCGCCCGACGCGGTCGAAGTGTTCCATCGAGAAGCCGATGGGGTCGATGACGTTGTGGCACGAGGCGCAGGTGGCGTCGGCCCGATGGATCTCGAGTTTTTCGCGGATGGAGAAAGCGCTCGGCTTCTTCTTGCCGGTCTTGGCGTTCTCGAGCGGCGGGATGTTGGCGGGCGGCGCCGGCACGGGCGTGCCCATGAGGGTGGTGAGCACCCAGGCGCCGCGGAGGACGGGGCTGGTGCGCATGCCGGGCGAGGTCGCCATCTGCACGGCGCCCAGGCCGAGCACGCCGCCGCGATGGCTGTCCTTGAGGGTGACTTTGCGCAGGGCCTTCCCTTTCACGCCCGGGACGCCGTAATATTCGGCGAGCCGGTCGTTGATGAAGCTGTAGTCGGCGGAGATCAGTTCGAGCAGGCTGCGATCGTCCCGGAGCAGATAGTTCATCAGCGCGATCGCCTCCTTGCGCATGTCCGCCCCGATTTCCTTGGAGTAGATGTCCTTGGAGTCCGGTGCTTCCGGAGAGAGCGGGACGGTGTCGCCGACGGCTTTCGTGCCGAGCCACTGCTCGGTGAAGTTCTGGATGAAGGAGTCGGCCTTGGGGTCCGCGAGCAGGCGCTTGAGCTGCGCGCCCAGGGTCGCGGGAGTGTTCAGCTTGCCGGCGTCGGCGAGCGCATTGAGTTCGGCGTCAGGCGTGCTGTTCCAGAGGAAGTAGGACAGGCGCACGGCCAGCTCGTGGTCGGTGAGGGGGCGGACGCCCGGCTGCAGGTGGTCCTGCTCGGCGCGGAACAGGAAGCGCGGCGAGGCGAGGATGCCGCGCAACGCCAGCTTCATGGAGGTCTCGAAGTTCTCTCCGCGCGCGGCCGAACGGTCGAACAAGGCGAGGTTCTTGCCGACGTCTTTCTCGGTGACGGGCATGCGGAAGGCGAGGCGGGCGAACTTCTGCAGCAGGGTCGAGGCCACGGCGCGGCGCTCCGCCGGCGTCTTTTCCGCGAGCGAGGCGCTGCTGGACGAGCCGAGGAGGCGACGGTGGGCTTCCCGTCTTTCAGGGCTGGTCGCCTTGGGCTTGTCGGCGAGTTCGATGCCGGCGAGGGTGGCGGCGCCGCTTTCGGCGACGAAGGTCAGGCGATGCGAGCCCCGGAAGAACCGGAGCTGGATTTCGAACGCCTTCTCGGCGCCGGCGGGCACGACGAACGACTGCGCGGCGATGCCGTCCACCTTGAGTAGGATCCTGGCCTCCGCCTCGCCGACGCGCGCGGCCTTGAGGGTCAGCACGTGCGGGGCCGTCATGACGACGGGGAAGAAGACCGAGGCTTCCTGGCCGGCCTTCAGGAGATTGGACTTGGGGGCGTCCGGCGTGGGCTCGAAATCGGCCGAGGTGAACTTACGGCGGGTCTCGGGGACGATGATCGCCTCGTCCACGATCGCCTCGGCGGCGTCAAGGTAGCGCTCCATCAGGATCACGGGCAGATACAGGGTCTCGCCGTTGTTGTCGAAACCCTCCCCGCCGCCGCCGTCCGAGGGGAAGGTCTTCGAGAACTTCATCTGCAGTCCGAGGAGGTCGCGGATGGTGTTGTCGTATTCGAGGCGGTTGAGACGGCGGGCGGTGACGGTGCCCGCGTAAGGACCCATCTCGCTGGCGGTCGTCCGGAGGACCCGTTCCAGCCAGTCCGCGACCTGCCGGCGCTCGGCCTCGCTGGGCTGGTCCTCTTTGGGCGGGGGCATGGTGCGGTTGCGCAGCTGGTCGACGGCGCTCCGGAGGTTGCCTCGCTGGGTGTGGAGCTGGCTGAGATCCTTGATCTTCAGGAAATCCACCTCCTTGCCTTCCTTGTGGCATTCGAGGCAATACATCGACAGCAGCGGCCGGATCTCGGACTTGAAGAACGCCGCGTCCTTGGCGTCGACCGCGCTCGCCTGCGCGGCTCCGCCTGAGATCAAGGCGGCGAGGAGGATGAGGCGGGCGGACATGGCAGGATTGGCGGAGGAGAAGGGGAATGAATGAGACAACCGACGGAGGTAAAGGTTCGGACGAGGATTACCCTGGCAGAGCCGGTTTCCTCGAGCCTTGGCTTATTCAGCGGCGTGCCTGCCGCCGGAGTCAAGGGTCAGCCGACGATGAGCCAGACGGCCGCCAGGGCGGTCAGCCAGGCCAGGGCGGCTTCGAACGCGTCCTGCGGCATGCGCCGTAGGAGTTGCCACCCGAGGACGATGCCCGCCACGACTCCTGGAAGCAGGACGAGGTTCGTCATGAGCGAGGGCCCGGTGACGAGGCCTAGGTTGCCGCTGAACGGAAGCTTGAAGAGGTTGATGAAAAGGAAGAACCGGCAGAAGACCCCGAGGTGCTCTTTTTTCTCCAGGCGCTGGGCGAGCAGGTACACGGTCATGACGGGCCCGGCGGCGTTGGCGAGCATGGTCGCGGTCCCGGCGATCCCGCCCATGCCCCAGGTGAAGGTGCGATGGCGGGTCAGCGCGAGGAGCTGTTCGCGCTTCCTCCTGAGCACGACGTTGAACGCCAGCAGCGAGAGGATGAGGACGCCGATGACGACCCTGGCGGAGTTGTTGTCGACGCGGTCGAGCAGGAACCATCCGGCGAAGACGCCGACGACCGCCGCCGGAATCATGGGAAGGATCTGCCGCCAGCTGCCTCCTTGGCGGTTGAGCAGGTAGCCCATGAGGTCGGCGACGATGAGCAGGGGCAGGACGATCCCGACCGAAGGCTTGGCGCCGAAGATCTTCGCCATGAGGACGACGTTGAGCGTGGCGGTGCCGGCGAGGCCCGACTTGGAGAGCCCGATGCACACGGCACCGAGCAAGGCCAGCGCCAGGATCGGTCCCGAAGCGGGGAGGAGGGTGTGCTCGCTGAGCCAGTTCATCGGTGGGCTTGCGGCGGGACGATGGGCAAGTATGGCGTCGCCGCCACTTCATTGTGCGGCTAAGGCCGTCCGCGTGTCGGCTCGGTCGTTCCGCCTATTTCTGCGTGAAGACGAACACGCCGTGCTTGTTCGCGACGACGATGTCGGGCTTGGCGTCCTGGTTCACCTTGCCGACGAAGAACTGGGTGCCGACCCCGCTGTCGGCGTCGATACGCCGCGGGATGAAATTGGCTCCGCCCCGGCCGTCGCGGCTGAGTTCGAACCAATAGAGGACGGGGTCGGCGCCTGGGTCTTCGTCGCCGCGGGTGCCGTGCGCCCACCGGCGCTTGCCGCAGACGATGTCGGGCAGGCCGTCGCCGTTGAGGTCCTGCAGCTCGACCGCGTGGATCTGGCTGAAGCCCTTGCCACCGGCGTTGGCTTCCTTGGTCTGGCCGAGGATGACGTGCTCCTTGAAGGAGCCGTCGGCGGCCTGCTCGAACCACGACAGGCCGTAGCCATGGGCCTTGATGCTGGTGATGACGTCGTTCCGGCCGTCCTGATTGACGTCGTAGACATGCATCTGCGCGCCGCCCTGGCCGAAGCGGGCGGGATGGAATTTCCAATCGGAGTCCTTCGAGGTGTCGGCGGGCT
>JBDKKH010000179.1:0-4327 GCA_039796215.1 Verrucomicrobiota bacterium | reverse complement strand
TCAAGCCGGCCCGCCGCGGCGAACCGCAGATCGAAGTGACCTTCGACATCGACGCCAACGGCATCCTGCACGTCTCGGCCGTCGACAAGGGCTCGGGCAAGGAGCAGAAGATCTCCATCACAGGCTCCTCGGGTCTCTCCAAGGAAGAAGTCGAGAAGCTCCGCAAGGAAGCCGAACTCCACGCCGATGAGGACAAGAAGGTCCGCGAGCTCGCCGAAGCCCGCAACCGCCTCGACGCCGGCGTCTTCACCGCCGAGAAGTTCCTCGCCGACAACGGCGAGAAGATGCCCGCCGAAGCGAAGACCGCCGCCGAAGCCGCGCTCAAGGAAGCCCAGGAAGCCCTCAAGAAGGCCGACGCCACCGCCGAAGACTTCGAGAAGGCCGCCACCGCCCTCCAGACCGCGCTGATGACCGCCGCGCAGGCCGTCCCGCCTGCCGCGGGCGAACAGCCTCAGGCCGACACCGGCGCCGCCGAAGCCCCCGAAGGCAAGAAGAAGCCCAAGGACGGCAAGGTGGTCGACGGTGACTTCGAGGTCGTCGACGACGGCAAGAAGTAAGGGCGGAACAAGCCCGGACGAAAGCCTGGCGGACGGGGAAAAGGCCGGGGTCGCGAGACCCCGGCCTTTCTGTTCATGGATTCCCCGTCGCGACGGCGGTGATGTCGCCCGCCGCCGAAGAGTCTTCGCTGATCACCGTGAAGTCCGTCCCCGTGACGAGCTCGCTCGGCATACCCTCCATGAGGCGCACGGCGATGCGCAGACCGGGGTGGCGCTTGGCGAGCCCGTGCAGCAAAGGGCCCGGTTCGGCGATCGGACAGCAGAGCAGCAGCGACCCGGCTTGGGCCAGGCCGGCTTCGTTGAGCACTTCGAGCGAGCCACCGTCGCCGCACAGCGCCCGCAGGCCTTTCTTCTGCAACTGACGAACCACGACGATGTCGCTGTCGACGATCGTCAGCGGGATGCCCTTCAGGCGGAGGGCTTCGCCTACGCGTCGGCCGACGTCGCCATAGCCGACGACGATCGCGTGGCCGGGGATGACCGCCTGGCCCAGGCCCGGTCGGCTCGCGGCCCGGCGGATGCGCTGCCGAAGCCGGCGATAGACGCTGGGGTTGAGCGCGATGGAGATCATCGAGGCCGCGACGAGCCCGTTCCAGACGGGCTGGCCGATCAGGCCCAAGGACTTGGCGGAGGCGCCGAGCACGAAGGTGAACTCGCCGATCTGGCTCAGGGCCGCGCCGATCTGCGTGGCCAAGGGGCGGGATTCTCCCGTCAGCCGGACGAGCAGGGCCGCGCCCAGCGGCTTCCCGACCAGCACCACGCCGAGCAGCACCAGCACCGGCAGGGGGTGCTCGATGAAGTCCGCCGGGTCGAAGAGCAGTCCGACGGAGACGAAGAACAGCACGGCGAAAGCGTCGCGCAAGGGCAAGGCTTCCGCCGCGGCCCGGCCGGAGAACTCGGAACGCCCGACGACGAGGCCCGCGAGGAAAGCGCCGAGCGCCATCGAGACGCCGAAGAACTTCGCCGCGAGGATCGCCATGCCCGGCGCGAGCGCGAGGGTGGCCAGCGTGAAGAGCTCGCGCGACTTGGTGGCGTTGACCTTGGCGAGCATCCATGGGATGACGCGGCCCCCGATCAGGATGGCCAGCGTCGCGCAGAGGGCGACCTTGCCCGCGGCGAAGAGCAGGGGCAGGGCGAGCCGGCTGAGGTCGCCGCCGCCTTCCGCGGCGAGGACCGGCAAGGCGACGAGCAGCAGGACGGTGAGGAGGTCTTCCACTACGACCCAGCCGACCGCGATGTGGCCGGCCCGCGTGGAGAGGTCGCGGTTCTCGGCCAGGACCCGCATGAGCACGACGGTGCTGGCCACGGAGATCGCGAGGCCCGCGACGAGGGCTTCGTCGGACGAGATGCCGATGGCGGTCAGTCCGGCCCAGGCCAGGAGGGTCGTCAGGAGGCTGGTCAGCAGGGCTCCGGGCACGGAGACGCGCCAGACGGCGATCAGCTCGTGCAGGTGGAATTTGAGGCCGACGCCGAACATCAGCAGGATGATGCCCATCTCCGCGAACTGCTCGGCGACCTGGAGGTTGGCGTTGAAGCCCGGCGTGTGCGGCCCGACGGCCACGCCCGCGAGCAGGAAGCCGACGACCGGGGAGAGCCCCAGTCGGTGGGCGAGGTAGCCCAGGATCAACGCCGCGGCCATGGCGGCGGCGAAAGTCAGCACGATGTCATTGCCCATCGCCTAGATTGGGTAGGTCCGCGCCGAGGGAGGGCAAGCCTCCTCCTACCTCGCTCGACGCTTGCCCCGCAAGGGGCTCTGCATACCTCTGGAGGGGTGAATACCTCGGAGCAGCTTTTCCAACGCGCCCTCACGATGATCCCGGGCGGCGTCAATTCCCCGGTCCGCGCTTTCCGCTCGGTCGGCGGCACGCCTTTCTTCACGAAGTCGGCCGACGGCGCGCGTCTCACGACGGCCGACGGTCAGGAACTGGTGGACTTCGTGCTGACCTGGGGTCCGGCGATCCATGGGCACAACGATCCGGACATCCGCGCGGCGATCCGCGAGGCCCTCGACCGCGGCACGAGCTTCGGCACGCCGAACCCTCTCGAGGTCGAGATGGCCGAGCTGATCCTTTCCTGCGTGCCGGCGGTGAAGAAGGTCCGGATGACCAACAGTGGCACCGAAGCCACGATGTCGGCCATCCGCCTCGCCCGCGGCCACACCGGCCGTAACAAGATCATCAAGTTCGCGGGCTGCTACCACGGGCACGTCGATTCACTCCTGGTGAAGGCGGGTTCCGGCGCGCTCACGCAGGGCAATCCTGATTCCGCCGGCGTCACGCCCGGCACCGCCGCCGACACGCTCGTCGCGGAATATAACAATCTGCCCGCGCTCTCCGCGCTCTTCGACGCCAACCAGGGCCAGGTCGCCGGCCTGATCGTCGAGCCGTTCCCGGCCAACGTCGGGCTGATCCTGCCCGACGCGGGCTTCCTCGCCGGCCTCCGCGAGCTCTGCACGAAGCACGGCACGGTGCTCATCTTCGACGAAGTGATGACGGGCTTCCGCCTTTCCCTCGCGGGCACGCAGGGTCTGCATGACGTCGTCCCGGACCTGGTCTGCATGGGCAAGATCATCGGCGGCGGCCTCCCGGTCGGCGCCTTCGGCGGCAAGGCCGAGATCATGGACAAGCTCGCGCCGCTCGGCCCGGTCTACCAGGCCGGCACGCTTTCCGGCAACCCTCTCGCGATGGCCGCCGGCCTCGCCGCGGTCCGCAAACTGAAGTCCCAGGACCCGTACGCGCGTCTCGACGTCCTCGGCCGTCGCGTCCGCGACACCTTGCTCGCCGCCGCGCAGGCTAAGGGCATCCCGCTGCAGGTCCCGCAGGTCGGTTCGATGTTCTCGCTCTACTTCAACACCGAGAAGGTCCGTAACTACGACCAGGCCGTCGCTTCCGACGGCGACCTGTACCGCAAGGTCTTCCGCACCGCGCTCGACCAGGGCGTCTACCTCGCGCCTTCGCCCTACGAGACGGCCTTCATCTCGACTGCCCACGAGGGCAAGGACATCGACAAGGCCTGCGAGGTCCTCGACGCCGCCGTGCGCGCCCTCTGAACATGGCCAAGCTCGCTTTCATCGGGGCAGGACGGATGGCCGGCGCGATGGTGCGCGGGCTCCTGCGTTCCCAGGCCTGCCAGCCCGCGGACATCGCCGTCCTCGGCGGAGCCGGGGCTTCGGCGGGCAAGCTCGCCCAGGAGACCGGCGTCCGCCTCGCGACCTCGCCGGCCGACCTGCTCGCCGGCGCGGACGCCGTGGTGGTGGCCTGCAAGCCGCAGCATTTCCTCGGCCTCGACGCGGCCTTCGCGACGCACGCCCAAGGGAAGCTCATCCTTTCGGTGCTCGCCGGCACGCGCCTCGAGACCCTCGGCGGTTTCTTCGCCGGCGCCCGTAATGTCGCCCGCGCGATGCCGAACACCCCCGGCGCCGTCGGGCAGGGCATCACCGCCCAGTGCTCGGCGCAGCCGCTTTCGTCCGCCGACGCCGGGCTGATCGCTTCGATCCTCTCGGGACTCGGCCAGACGATCGGGCTGCCGGAGGAGATGTTCGACGCCGTGACCGCCGTCTCCGGCAGCGGCCCGGGTTTCTTCTTCGAATACGTCGCCGCCTATGAGCAGGCCGCCGTCGCCCTCGGTTTCACGCCGGAGCAGGCCAGCCTGCTCGTGCGGCAGACTTTCGGCGGTTCGCTCGCGTTGCTCGCCGCCACCGGCGAGACCCCGGTGAACCTGCGCATCCAGGTCACTTCGCCCGGCGGCACGACCAAGGCCGGCCTCGACGC
>JBDKKH010000178.1:0-4614 GCA_039796215.1 Verrucomicrobiota bacterium | reverse complement strand
AGGCGCGCGGCCGTGGTCGTATCGGTCTTAAGCAGGGTGAACACGCCGGAAAACTAGGGGGCAGGGCGGCGAGGTGGCAAGGGGACAAGAAGAGAAGAGGGCTGAGTAGATGACTGGATGGAGGACTGCGTTGAGGTCTGAATTGAGTGGATTCAATCCAGACCAGCGCTCAGTCCGTTCGGCCCTCTATGCGGTCCTCAACTCGGTGCTACATCCAGTATGGACCAAGCTTCGCTATGCCCTCCTGTCGCCTGTGCGCTAATCGCTAAACGCTAAAACCAGATTTGGAGGATTGTGTTGAGGTCTGAGTTGAGAAGATGGCAGTCAGGGTGGGCCCTGTGCATTCATCCATTCAGCCCTCTGTTCAGTCCTCAACTCAGCGCTCCACTCTGTCCTCTGTTCCGCCGCCGCTCTTCAGCGGCGGTTCCCGTCGAACGTCAGCCGCATGCCCTTGGGGGCGTCGGCGCGCACCTTGCCGTGCTCGTAGACGCAGACGCCGTTGACGAAGGTGCGCTCGATGCTGCTGCCGAAGGTATGCCCCTCGAAGGGCGACCAGCCGCACTGGTAGAGCAGGCCGGCCTTGGTCACGGGCTGGGGCTTGGCGGGGTCCACGACCACGAGGTCGGCCCAGTAGCCTTCGCGGATGAAGCCGCGACGTTCCACGCCGAAGAGGATCGCCGGGGCGTGGCAGGCGCGCTGGACGGCGGTCTCGAGCGTGAACGCTCCCTGACGGGCGAGGTCGACCAGAATCTGTAGCGAATGCTGGATGAGCGGCAGGCCTGACGGAGCCTTGAAGTAGGTCTGCGATTTCTCCTCCCACGTGTGGGGCGCGTGGTCGGTCGCGATGACGTCGATCACACCCGAGGCCACGGCAGCGCGGACGGCGTCGCGGTCGGCCGCCGTCTTGATCGCGGGGTTGCATTTGATCTGGTGGCCGAGGCGGGCGTAGTCGGCGTCGGAGAACCAGAGGTGGTGCACGCAGGCCTCGGCGGTGAGGCGCTTGCCCTTGAGCGGCGCGGCGCTGAACAAGGAGAGCTCCTTGGCGGTGGTGATGTGGAGGATGTGCAGGCGGGCGTCGTGCCGACGGGCCAGCTCAGCGGCCATCGAGGAGGAGGCGTAGCAGGCCTCGGCGTCGCGCAGGCGCGGGTGTTCGGCGGCGGGTACGTCCTCGCCCCACTTCGCCTTGGCGACGGCCTCGGCGGCCTTGATGCGCGGGGTATCCTCGCAATGCGTCAGGATGATGGAGGGGGAGTGGCGGAAGATGCCTTCGAGGGTGGCGGCCTGGTCCACCAGCATGTCTCCGGTCGATGAGCCCATGAACACCTTGACGCCGCAGACGTCGCGAGGGTCGAGCGACTTGACGACTTCGAGGTTGCTGTTGGTGGCCCCGAGGAAGAACGAGTAGTTGGCGACGGAGGTGGCGGCGCCGATCGCATATTTCTTGGCGAGCTCCTCATGCGTCACCGCCGGAGGGTTGGTGTTCGGCATCTCCATGAACGAGGTCACGCCCCCGGCGACGGCGGCGCGGGCCTCGCTCGCGATGCAGGCCTTATGGGTCAGGCCCGGCTCGCGGAAGTGGACCTGGTCGTCGATCAGGCCCGGGACGAGCAGCTTGCCCGTGAGGTCGTATTCCTGGTCGTAAGCGCCGCCGGTCGGCACGGCGCCGATGCGTTCGATGCGGCCGTCGCGGATCAGGACATCGGCGTGGAAGCGCCGACCCTCGTTGATGATTTCAGCGTTACGAAGGACGAGAGTGGCCATGACGCCACGGAGTGAGGACGATTCCCGGACGCCCGCAAACGGGAAAACGTCAGACCTTCACGATGTCCGAGAGGTCGGCCTTCTTGACGCCCTCCGGATTGATGTTCACGGCGGAGACGCGGAACTGGGCGCCCTGCTTATGGCTGAACTTCAGGATGAAATTGGTCACCACGAGCTTCTCCTCGGGGTAGAGTTCCTTTTTGCGGGCGACCATGCTCGTGACCAGTTCTTCGACCTGCTCGGGGGTGGCGCCGGGAAGGGCGGCCAGGCGCACCTTGGCCTCGGCGATCTTGGCGTCGCCTTCGATGGCGGCGTTCCAGATCAGGATGGCCACGTTCATGGCGCCCTTGGCGGCGGTGTGGTTCCCGCCGGCCTGTTCGAGGATGGGCTGGGAGTAGGCGATGAGCTTATCGGCGAAGCTGGGCTCCCGGGGCGTCGTGTCGGCCGGGGCCGGCTCGGCGCGCGTGAAGTCGCGCCGGATGTCGCGCGGCTTGTTGTTGCCGAAGGCGCCGGAGGTCCGACGACGAGAATGGGGGGAGGCCATTGGGAGAGGGAGGACTCCAAGGGAAACCCGGGCGGTCCCCTCGGCAAGCCCTTTCCCCCTTGGGCGTCCCTTGACACCCCGCCCAAGGCAAGCCAGCCTGCTCGCACCGCCACCCACCGTGTCCGATTACAGCGACGTCATCCGCGCCCACCGACGCGACCATCTCTCGAAGCCTCATTCACTGCCCGCCGGCGTCCATCGGTACTTCGAGAGCACGCTCCTGCCGCTGCCCATCGACACGGTCTTCGCCTTTTTCTCCAAGGCCGAGAACCTTCAGGCGATCACCCCGCCGGAACTGAGCTTCCGGATCAAGACGCCGTTGCCGATCGTGATGAAGCCCGGGGCGCTGATCGATTACGGCATCCGCCTCAACGGCGTCCCCTTCGGCTGGCGCACCCGCATCACCCACTGGGATCCGCCCTATGCTTTCGCCGACGAGCAGATCAAGGGACCTTACGCGGTCTGGTTCCACACGCACACGTTCTCCGACGAAGGCGGCAAGACGCGCATGGATGACGAGGTGCTCTATAAGCTGCCCCTCTGGCCGCTCGGCGAAGTCGCCTATCCCTTCGTGAAGGGCAAGGTCGAGCGCATCTTCCGCTACCGGCGCACGAAGATCCGCGAGCTGCTCGGCTGCTGAGCGGTCACTTTCCTTTTGCAGGAGCCGGCGGAGCGGGCGGACAGATCGTGATCCGCGCCCAATCATCGGCCTGAGAGACAGGCCGGCGGCCCGCCCATGAGATGCCCCGCAGCAGGAGAAGCTTCACGTCCGGGTGGCTGAAGTTGACGTAGCTGTGGCCGGGGATGAACACGAACGCGCGCTGGGCGCCGGTCTTCTCGTAGGTCCAGATCTGGGGCTGCTCCTCGAAGCCGTCCCCCTGCTTGCGGGGGGTCGGCGCGGTGGCGAGCGGGTGGATGTCCCCACGGAGATCCATGTCGTAATAGATCTCGTCCTTCATGCCGAAGTCGGCGACGCCGTCCGTGATGCCGTGGCTCTTGTCGACGAAGCGGAGTTGCATCGGGCCTTCGCGCCACTTCGTGACCTTGTGGCGCCAGGAGCCGCCCACGAGGTCTTTGTAGAAATCGGCCGAGGCGTCATCGCCCGCGACGGCGCCGGCATGGATCACGACAAAGCCTCCGCCGCGACGGGCGTATTTGTCGACGCGCGCTTTCTCGTCGGGCTTGAAGTCGCCCCCGCCTTGGCGGTGGATGACGAGCACGTCGGTCTGGGCGAGTTCTTCGTCGGAGGGGAAGGTCTGCTTGCCCTTGGCGTCAGCGTCGCCGACGGAGGCCTTCATGCCCGCCCGCATCAGGAGCGGAACCCAGTCACGCGCGAAGGCGGGATGGTCATGGTCTCCGGGGCCGTGGGACTTCGGTCCGCAGCGGATGAAGACGCGCAAAGGTCCCGAGCTCGGGGTGACCGTCGGAATGGGGTCGGGTCCGCCGGTCCGGGGCGGGGGCAGCGGGTCGGGTCCGCCGGTCCGGGGCGGCGTGTCCGCCGCGGTGAGCGAGAGGGCGAGCAACAGAGGCAGGAGCAGGCGCATGCCTCACCTTAGCATCCGACGGGCCGCCCGCAACCTGATTGCTCCGCGGTTCAGACGACGCCCGGCAGCTCGCTCAGGGCGTGGATGAACACATCCGCGCCGGCCACGACTTTGGGGCGGCGGACATAGCGGCCGAAGCCGACCACCTTGTCGGCGTCGCCCTTGACCTCGAGATCGCTGGCGCCGTCGCCGACCATGACGACCACGGAGGCCTGGTGTTCGGCGCGCAGGCGGCGGGCGACGACGTTCTTGCCCTTGGACCGGCAGGTGGGGCAGGAGTCGTCGAAGCCGGCGTAAGAGCCGTCGGCGTGGAAGCGGAGGATGACCGCTTCCACGCGGTCGATGCCGAGGTGGGCGGCGAGGGGCAGGATGGCCTGGGTGAAGCCGCCGCTGACGATGACGATCTTCCAGCCGGCCGTGCGGAGCTGGTCGAGGCTGGCCTTGGCGGTGGGCTCGACGGTGGCGACATACTTCGCGCCGATCGCTTCCAACTCCGGCTTGGTCGGCTTGATGATGTCGAGGCGCTTGGCGAAGATGGCTTCCATCGGCGTGCCGCCGTCCATGGCCGCGTTCGTCATGTCCTCGACGGCCTTGAAGACCTCGGGGCCGCGCAGGCGGCCGAGCTCATCGATGCCTTCGATGGAGGAGAGGGTCGAATCGCAGTCGAGCAGAAGGAGCTTCGTGGCCACGCCGGAATAGAAAGGCCGCCACGGACAAGGTCAAGGATTGGCCGGTCCGTGATCGACTGCGAGATTGCGCCGGGCG
>JBDKKH010000177.1:0-6124 GCA_039796215.1 Verrucomicrobiota bacterium | reverse complement strand
GCGATTCGGAGGCACGGGAATTTCGGCCTTAAGGTTGTCGTGCTTCACTTCGATGGGCTTGCCCTGGGCGGCGGCCCAGACGCCCTTGTCGTGATTGGCCGTCTTCAGGTCGCGGTTGGCGAGCTCGGCGCCGATGACGGTAGCATTGTCGATGCCTTCGTATTTGATGCGGGAGCGCTGGCCGAAGATGTTGAACTGATCGACGGTGCGGTAGCGGTGGTGCCACTGGGTGTTCTTCTCGACGACTTCGGAGCGCACCTTCTCGTTGACGGCGCCGGCGTCCTTGCCGAAGACGGCCTTGAACTGGACGGGGGCGAGGACCTTGTCGCCGGCCTCGGTGAGATGGATGCCGTTATGCGTCAGCGGGCGGGCGGCGCCGGCGTAGAGCTTCTGGGAGGCGGTGAATAGGTCGACGAACTGGACGCCGTTGGCCTTGGCGACGGCCGCCATGGCCTCTGTGGTGCGGGCGAGGTTCTGGTTGTTGTCGGCGGCGAGCTGGGCGTCGTAGTCGGCGGACTTCAGGTCTTCGTGCGCGATCGGGGAGAAGAGGACGACGCGGACCTTCCCCTTGCCGTAATCGGCGGCGAGGATCTTCTTGAGCCAGGCGTCGAGGTTGGACTTGAAGCCTTCGATGCCGGCCTGACCGGAGAAGGACTCGTTGAAGCCCCAGTAGGCGAGGATGACGTTGGCGTGGAAGTGAGCGCCGGCGTGATAGGTGACCTCGGTGTTGCCGACCTTGGTGGTCAGGGCGCCCGGCTTCATGTTGAGGAAGTAGCTGGTGGTCGGTACTTCGTCAGGGCGGTGGGCCTTGACGCCGACTTCGTCGCCGGCGAAGCCGAGGTTACGGATCACCAGCTGGTGGTTGGGGAAGGCCTGATGGATGAGGGCTTCGAAGTGGCCGTGGTGCTGCTGGCGGTCGGCGAGACCGCTGCCCACGAAGGCGATGTTATCCCCCTTCTCGAGGGTGAGCGGCTGGGCCGACGCGGTGATGAAGCCGGTCAGGGCGAGCAGGGCGGTGAGCAGCTTAGGCATGGGATTTGGTTTTGGGTAAATGGGCTCAAGGGCGCAGTCATGCGGGAAGGCATGACGACGGCAGGGAGAGGTTCGAACGTGTCATTCTTAGAACCGACTGCCAAGGGGAATGTTCCGCCTTTCGGCCGGGTTTTTGCATCAAAATCATTCAAATAACGGCGGTCTGGCCGGACCCGTTTCCGTTTCCCCGCCCGGCGCGGCTCCGCGCAGGTTTATTTCCCGCCTTTTTCCCGGCGCCAGACCTGCCGGTCCGGGGTGACCAGGATGACGTCGAGCTTTTCTCGCTCCGCGATGACCTTGGCCTGGGCGAAGCCCGCGGCCATCAGCGCGGTCGACCAGCCATCGGCCTTCAGGCAGTCGGCATGGAAGACGGCGACCATCTCGAGGGTGGGCTCGACGGGGCGGCCTGTCCGCGGCGACAGGATGTGCGAGACGGGCTTGCCGGCGGCGGCCTTCCGGGCGCGGTAGAGTCCGGAGACGCTGAGGGCGCGGTCGGTGAGGACGACGGTCTCCATCGTCAGGCGGGGATTGAAGGGGTCCTCCAGTCCGACACGCCAAGCCCCTGCGGTGAGGATCTCGCCGCCGACTTCGACGAGGAATTCCTCCAGGCCTTCGCGCCGTAACACGGCCGCGGCCCGGTCGGCGGCGTAACCTTGGAGCAGCGCGCCGAGGTCGAGGGTCGTCCCTTCGTGGCTCTTGGCGAGGGTGAGTTCGGCCTGGTCCAGGTTAAGTTTCCGCCAGCCAACCTTGGCGAGGGCGGATTGGAGCTGGCCTTCGGTCGGGACGTCCCGGGGTCCGTCCGGTCCGTATCCCCAAAGGTTGGCCAGCGGGGCGATCGTCAGGTCGAAGCAGCCTTCGGTCGCCTGGCTGAGTTGCAGTCCGAAGGCGACCAGCTCGCTCAGTTCGGCCGAGATCCCGAAAGGCTGGGTCGATTCCAGGTGATTGAAGTCCGCCGTGGCGGAGGAATTCCGCCAGTGCGAGAGGGAGAATTCCACGCGCTTGATCTCCGCTTCAACGGCTCGCTTCAGCAGTTCGGTGTCGATCTGGGCGCCTCGTGCCTTGACGGTCCAGGTCGTGCCGAACGCCGCGCCGTGCAGTTCGACTTCCTGGCGTCGTCCGCCCGTCTCGGCAGACGTCTCGCCGGCGGAGTCCCCCGTCGGCAGGAAGGTGAGCGCCGCGCCGATGGCGAGGACGATGGCCGTGAGGGTGTCGCGTCTGGCCCAGCGTTCCTGTTCGCTGGCGGAGCGGACGAACTTCAGGAGCGCGCCCGTCGGGCAGCCGTATTTGCAATAAGCCATCGGCACCCTGACCGCGGCCAGAAGTCCGATCACCGCGAGGGCTGCCGGGACGGCCACGGCGACGCCCAGCACCCACGCGTCGAAGGGCTCCGCCTGTCCGAGGCTCCAGCGCGGCCAGAGCAGGGCGGCGAAAAAGACTCCGGCCAAGGTCACGGCGGGGATGCGCGACAGCCAGGCGTGCCAGCGGGCGGGGATGTTCAGATGCAGCCGGGGCAGTCCGCCCAGCAGGGATTGCGCGGCGCCGTGCGGGCAGACGTGGTGGCAGTAGGCCTGACGGCGGGTCGCCCAAGGAATCAGGAGCGCGATGCCGGCCAGCGCCAGCAGGGCGGGGGCCTGCGCCCACGGCAGTCCGTGGCGCGCCCAGCCGGCGAACAGGGAGAGCGAGACGAGCTGACCGAGCCACAGGCCGAGCCCGCCGACCAGCGACAGCTGCCAGAGTCGGCGGATCAGCGGCCGTCCGTGGAGGCTGGTGAAGGTCATCACCAGGGCCCCGACGACGAAGCACCAGAGGGCGGCCGTACGTAACTTCGCGGCCAGCGTCACGCGTCCGGTCTGGCGGCCCGACTGGTCGTCGGCGAAACGCGTCTGGATGCCCTTGGCGATCGCATAGCTCGTCAGCGTCGCGCCCGCCACGGTGTCGACCTCCGCCTTGCGGAGATCCAGCGCCGCCCATTCGCGGACGTCCCGTTGCGTGAGCTTCGAGAGGAAGGTTCGCCCGTCGGCATCGGGCTCTTCGTCGCGGATCCGGCTGACATATTCCGCGGTGTCGTAGGTCGAGCGAAGCGTGATTTTGCGCAGCCGGAGCCCGTCGGGTTCGAGGGCGATGAGCGTCTCGCTCGGACCGGCGTAGCCCAGGATCTCATCCGCCGAGGGCGACGTGCGGACCACGTAGCCGAGGTGCGCGCGGTTGGTTCCGCGAACCAGGTTCCAGCCAAGCCGAGGGGTGTTGGGCTCGAAGGATGTCGCCTCCGGGAAGCCAGCCGTCCGGATCTCGACAAGGGCGAGCGGGGTCGGGAAGCGCAGCGAGACGTAGTTTCCGGAGAGGCGCTTCTGGATGGATTCGGTGATCGCGTAGGCGGTGAGCGTCGAGCCGGCGTAGGCCGACAACGCGGGCGCGGGCTGGGTGGTCGGCCGCCAGCCTTTGAAGCTCGCCTGGAAGGCGGGGTCGCGACGGAGCGGCTCGACGTGATCCGGCGTATCTTCGCTCGAGAGGATGCGGGTGCCGACGATCTTCTCCTCGAGGTCGAGCGCGACGAGCACGTTGCTCGGTCCGGCGTAGCCGATGATGGCGTCGGCGTCGGGCGAGGTCGTCACCAGGCGGCCGAGGCGGTTCCCGGACGCGTCTTGGATGTCGAGCGTCTGGTTAGGCCCGGAGCGCAGGCGTTTGGCCTCGGGGAAGAAAGCGCGGGCGTCGTCGAGCGTCAGGCGTGTCAACGCCGACTCGGCGGGCGGGGTCGTGCGTTGCAGCAGCAGGACGGCCGCGGCCAGCGCCAAGAGGCGCCAGCCGCGGACCAGCCAGGCGCTGACGCTGGCCGGGACCATCGCTTACTTCGCCGGCAGGAGCTGGACGGCGTCCGCGTGGACGTTGCCGTTGGCATCTTCGGCGGAGATGACGACGGTGTGCTTGCCGGCGGCGAAGTCGAACTTGCCGAGGGAGGCGGGGGCGGTGATCTCACCGGTCTTCTGGTTGACCTTGAAGGTCTGGGCCTTCGAGACGCCTTGGCGTTGGAGCGTCACGGAAGCGTTGCTCGCGCGGTTCGCGTGGCCCTGCAGGAAGAGACGGAGCTCATATTTCCCGGCCTGGGTGACTTCGAGGGTATAGGTGGCTTTGCTGCCGCCCTTGGCGGCGTGGTGGTAGCCGGCCCCGATGTGGGCGAGGGTGTCGCCGGCGGTCCAGGAACCTTTCAGCTCGGCCTGGGAGTCGTCGACGACGATGCCGCCCAGCTTGGCGACCTCCTTCACTTCGTCGGCGCTGAGCTTGGCGGGCGCGCCCTTGCCGAGGTCCTGGTTCATGCGCCCGACGGGCAGCTGCTTGAAGTCGGCGATCTCCTGGTCGAGCGTGAGCTCGCCGGTGAGCGACGTGCGGCGCATGCGGCCCGGCTGCTCGAGCAGGCCGAGGAGCTCGGGGAGATGCTCGGCGTAGACGCCGCGCGGGTCGGTGCCGTGCCGGACCGCGAGGTACGCGGCCTTGCCGACGACTTCGCCCATCATGCCGATCGTGCGCATGACGCGTACGGTCCCGAGGGCCTCGTGCGTGACGGAGATATGGCGTCCGGCGATGAAGAGATTCTCGATGTTCTTGGAGTAGAAGCAGCGGTAGGGCACCGGGTAGCCGTTGCGACGGTCGACGTGGCGTCCGAACTGGGCGCGGGAGATGAACGGGTTGTCGGGGAACTTCTTCGCATACTGTTCCCGGGCGTAGTGCAGGTCGATGTCCCAGGTGGTCGGCACGCAGCCGTCAGGGAAATCCTTCTTCTTGACGATGTCTTCCTGGGTGAGGATCACGTCGCCGGTGAGCAGCCGGGACTCACGGGTGCCTCCGACGTGGGAGACCCATTTCAGCGAGGAGTTGGCGTATTGGGATTTCTTATCGCCGTTCTTGAGGGCCGAGAAGGCGCCGAAGACGGCCCGGAGATTCCAGTCGCGGATACGTTCGAGGTCGTCGATCGGGTCCTTGTCGAAGCCCGACTCCCAGAACCATTCGCCCTTCATGAAGGGCTTGTCGTCGATCTTCGACTTGGAGCGGACGAGGTTCGGGAAGTCGCCGATCTGCAGGGGCAGGGCCCAGGGGGTCTCGGACCAGGGCTGCGCGGAGGCTTCGTCCTGGTAGAACCACATGTTGGACATCCCCATGCGCTTGTCCTTCTCGATGGTGAAGAGGGCGCCGGCGTAGGCGCCGACCCAGCCGTGGCCGGTGGTGTCCGCCACGAACTTGGCGCGGAAGAGCTTGGCCTGGCCGGTCTTGACGTCGATGGCCTTGACGGCGGCGATGCGGCTGCCCTCCATCACGACGCCGGTGGCGAAGTGGCCGAGGAAGAGGCTGATGTTCTTCTCCTTGCGGACGACTTTCTCCTTGAGTTCGTCGCCGAAGCTTTCGGCGCGGCCCGGGCTGTCAGGCGAGCGATCGCCGATCTCCTCGATCATCTCCCCGAGGTGCGGGTATTTGCCGCGGGTGGTCCCGCCCATGGCCCAGACGCCGATCTCGGAGCTGCCGTTGCCGCCGAGCACGAAACGATCCTGGATGAACGCGACTTTCAGCGACTGCCGGGACGCCGAAAGGGCGGCGCCGAGCCCGCCGTAGCCGCCGCCGACGACCACGAGGTCGAACTCGCCTTGATCCGCGGGACCTTGCGGGCTGTTCCACTTGGCGCGGGCGGCGACGAGCGCGTCGCCGGAGGGGGGCGAGAAGGAGGGGTCGTTGCTCAGGATGATGGCATCGCAGCGTCCGGCGAAACCGGTCAGGTCATGCAGGGCGAGTTTCACGTCGCCGGCGGGAAGGGTGACTTTGCCGCCCTCTTGCCAATGCCAGTCGGCGCCTTGGGTGCCGAACTCGGTCGCGAGGGGCTGTCCGTTGAGGACCAGTTGGAAGCGTCCGGGGGTGCCGGGAGCTTTCCAGTAAGCCACCCAGTCCTTGGTGCGCACCCAGACGCGGTATTCGCCGGCGGAAGGGATACGGACCGAGCCGGCCGCGTCATCGACGGGCTTGCCGAGGCCGTGGGCCAGCAGGTAGGGCGAGCCGACGATGTTCGTGAAGGAGGTGTCGAGTTTCCAGCCGCCATGGGAGGCCAGGGACT
>JBDKKH010000176.1:0-7275 GCA_039796215.1 Verrucomicrobiota bacterium | reverse complement strand
CTGGAATCGCGCCTCGGCGTGAAGCTGGACCTCCGCCGCGCCTCCGTCCGCGACCTCAAGAAGAAGCGCGCGGTCAAGATCGCGGCCGCGAAACTCACGACCAATCCGCACGAGATCATCGACGACCCCAAGGTGCACGTCGTCTGCGAGCTCATCGGGGGCACGACCAAGGCGCGCGAGCTGACCTTGCGGGCCCTGCGTCTTGGCAAGGTCGTCGTCTCGGCCAACAAGGCCCTGCTCTGCGAACACGGCCCGGAGATCTTCCAAGCGGTCCGCGCCCATGGCGGCCAGTTCCTTTTCGAGGCCAGCGTCGCCGGCGGCATCCCGATCATCAAGGCGATCCGCGAAGGCCTCGTCGCCAACCGCTTCGAACTCATCGTCGGCATCCTCAACGGCACCTGCAACCACATCCTGACGCGCATGGGCGAGGACGGCCTTTCGTTCGCCGACGCCCTCAAGGAAGCCCAGGAACTCGGCTACGCCGAAGCCGACCCGACGCTCGACGTAGACGGCATCGACGCCTTCCACAAGGCCTCCATCCTGGCCTGGTTGGCGCACGGCAAATGGGCTCCCGCCGCCCGGACGCTCGTCGAAGGCATCCGTAAGATCGGGCCGGCCGACATCGACTTCGCCCGCCGCTTCGGCTTCGCGCTCAAGCACCTCGCGGTCATCCGCCGTGACTTCAAGTCCAACTGGATGACCGTCGGCGTCTACCCCTCGCTCGTCCCCAACCGCGACATCCTCGCCCGCGTCTCCGGCGTCAACAACGGCATCACCCTCCGCGGCGACGTCGTCGGCGCCACCACGCTCACCGGCCGCGGGGCGGGCGGCGACGCGACCGCTTCCGCCGTCATCGGAGACATCGTGGACGCCATCGCCGCCCTCACCGGCGCGATCCCGCAGGCCCTCTCGCCCGAAGCCCTGGCCGCCCGCGAGAAAGCCGGCCGCGCCCTGCGCATGGCCTCGATCGACGAGATCGTCTCGCCCTTCTATCTCCGCCTCTCGCTCCTCGACAAGGCCGGCGTCTCCGAAGGCGTCTACCGCATCTTCTCGAAACACAAGGTCTCGATCGCCCGCGTCATCCAATACGAGCACCCCAACCAAGGCCGCGGCACCGTGACCCTGTCGACCTATCCGGTGAGCGAGCGCAAGATGTCCGCGGTCTTGACAGAATTGCGCCGGCTTAAGACCGTGCTCGAGGAGCCGGTCGTGCTCCGCATCTTCTCCCCCGAATCCTGATCCTCCGGTGGCCCTCATCGTCCAGAAATACGGCGGCACATCCGTCGGCAACGTCGACCGGATCCAGAACGTCGCCGCCAAGATCAAGGAACAGTGGTCCAAGGGGAACCGCATCGTCGTCGTGGTCTCCGCCCGCAGCGGCGTGACCAACGACCTCATCGCCCGCGCCAAGGCCCTCTCCAAGCTCCCGGACGAGCGCGAGATGGACGTCCTCATGGCCGTAGGCGAACAGGAGACCATCGCCCTCACCGTCATGGCCCTGCACGCGATCGGCGTCCCCGCCGTCTCGCGCACCGGCGCCCAGGCGGGCATCTTCACCGACGACGTCCACACCCGCGCCCGCATCACCCGCATCACCGGCGGGGACCTTCTGGCGCGTCTCGACGAAGGCAAGGTCGTCGTGGTGGCCGGATTCCAAGGCTGCACCGACCAAGGCGAAGTCACCACGCTCGGCCGCGGCGGCTCGGACCTCACCGCCATCGCCGTCGCCGCCTCCATCAAGGCCGACCTCTGCCAGATCTACACCGACGTCGACGGCGTCTACACCGCCGACCCCCGCATCGTCCTCAACGCCAGCAAGCTGCCCGAGATCTCCTACGAGGAGATGCTCGAGCTGGCCTCGAGCGGCTCCAAGGTCATGCAGTCGCGCTCCGTGGAGTTCGCGCAGAAATACAACGTGCCCTTCGAGGTGCGCTCATCCTTTAACGACCAACCCGGCACCATCGTGAAAGCCATCGACAAAACCCTTGAAGACGCGGCCATCGCCGGCGTCGCCCTCGACCGCCTGCAGACCCGCGTGACCGTGAGCGACCTGCCCGACCACCCTCAGGCGCTCTCCGCCCTCTTCGACGACCTCGGCGAAGCCGGCCTGAGCGTGGACATGATCATCAAGAACCTCGGCAAGGACGGCAAAGCCAACCTGACCTTCTCCGTGACCACCGACCAGTTCTCCCGCGTCGAAGCCGTCGTCGGCCAGACGCTCAAGAAGCTCGGCTCCGGCTCCGTCCGCTCGGCGGGCGAAATCTCGAAACTCTCGATCGTCGGTGTCGGCATGATCTCGCACCCCGGCGTCGCCGGCACCCTCTTCAAGGCCCTGGCTTCCGTCGGCGTGAACAGCGAGCTGATCACGACCTCCGAGATCAAGATCTCCGTCGCCCTCGACCCCTCCAAGGCCGACGCGGCCATCCGCGCCGTGCACACGGCGTTCGGTCTCGATAAGGCCTGAGCCGGCACTCGCCTCTTGCCCGCCGGCCCGCTCCGACCATAGTCGGGACGATGCTGCGGTTAACCTTGGCCACCCTCCTCGCCCTCGGCGTCCTGTCGCCGAGGTTAGCCAGGTCGCAAGAGCTCCCGCCTAGCCTCCTTACGTCCCAGCCGGCGCCCCCCGCCGGCGAGCGTCCCGACTTCCGCGCCCGCCAGTTCCTCGCGGACCAGGCGCTGGCCGCCGGCCTGTCCTCCACCGCGGCTGGATTATACGCCCAATCCCTGGCCGACCCGAAGCTCAGCGAGACCGACCGCGAACTGGCCGGACTCGGCCTGACGGCGGCCTATCTTGAGCGCACGCGCATCGCCGAGGCCAAGGCGGCGTTACGCTTCATCCCTAAGTCTTCCCGCAAGACACTTCGCGAAGGCCTGCTGGCCTTGCTTGAAAACGACCCCGGCGCCGCCAAGGCCTTCGCGGCGGAACTCGACCTGGCATCCTTGCCGGCCGGAGAAATCAGCTGGGCGCACGCCCTCCGCTGGATGATCGCGGCCGCCGAAGGCGATAACCTCAACGCCACCCTCGGCCAGGAGGCCGTCACGCGTACGGCCGTCTCCGAAGAACAACGGCAGCGCATCGAACTGCTTGGGTACCGCGCGGCCATCCTTGCCGGCAAGGCCGGTGGGCGGACATTGGACACCTTGAGGGAACTCGCCGAAAACTCACGCGGCACGCCGCTGGCCTTCGCCTATGCCCGCAATCTGGCGCTCGCGCTGGCCCGCGCCGGCGACGCGCGCGCCGCGGCCGCCGCGCTCGGAGAAACCAATGACCTTCCGCCCGCGCGACGTGCGGAAGCCGACCTGCTCGCCGGACTGATCCTCGGAGGCGCCAGCGCCGAAGGCCGCGCCCGGCTGCAAGCGGCCGCGCGCAATCCGGCGAACCTCGCCATCCGCCTGACCGCCTTGCGGGCTCTGGTGGCCGCCGCCGACCCGCGGACCGAGAACGCCTCGACGAACGAAACGGACTACCGCGCGATCGCCAACGAAGGAAACGACTTCCTCCTGCGTCGCCGGCCCGGCCAGCTGGCGTTCGACTGCCCGCGCGACCCCCAGGTCCTCGACGCGATCCACCTCGCCCGCGCCCAGCTGATGCTGTTCGCCGGGAATCGTGAGAAAGCCCGCCAAGCCGCGGAGGAACTGCTCAAGGACGTCCCCGCCAGTCCGCTGACGCGCGAGGCCACCCGCACCCTCGCCATCGCCGCATGGGGCGACGGTTCCTACCGACTTGCCGCCACCCACCTGGCGACCCTCGCCGAAGGCAGCGTCGAGCCGGAACGCTCGCACCTACGCGTCGCCGCCGCCGACTGCCTCTTTCTGGCCAAAGACCACGGTCTGGCGGAAAAAGCCTACGCCGGCCTGCAGAAAGACGCGGCGGACGGTAAGCTCGCCGAAGCCGCCTTCCATCAACGCATGCTCTGCATCCTGGAGACGGCGGACGACCGCATCGCCTGGGAAGGCGCCGCGCGGACGATCGAAGAAGGCGCGCGCGCCACGCGCCCCCCTTCTCCGCAGGCCGTCTGGTCCGCCATCTGGAGCCTCGTCGAAGACGCGCGCAAGGCCGGTCGGCCTGCGGAGGCGAGCCAGCTGCTCGCCCGCCTGACGCCGCTGACCGTCGGCGCCCGCGCCGATTACGCCCTCCGATTCGAATGGCAGCGCGCGCTCCTCGCCATCGCCGAGGAACGACCTGCGGCCGCCGTGAGCCTGGCCGACGGAATCATCCGACGTCTCGAAGACATCCCCGCCGGGCCCGAGCTGGAACCCCTCCGCCAGGCCGTCCCTGAACTTCGCGGACACGCCGCCCTGCTGAAGGCGCGGACCGCCTTGAACCTCGGATCCGCCCGCGGCCTCGAGGAACTCGTCGAATTACGACGACGCTTCGGCAAAGTCCCGGCCGCGGCGGCGTCCTACCTCGTCGAAGGCCGGCACCTCGCCGCCAACGGCCGGCATGCCGATGCGCAGGCGCGCTTCGAGGCCTTGGCCAAAGAGTTCGGCGACGACAAGAGCCTGGGCGACTTCGCCGCGCTCGGCCTCTACGAGGCCGCCGAACAAGCCGCGCTCCAGTCGCCGACCGGCGGCGAAGCCAAACTCAAGGACGCGGTCGAGCTGCTCGAACGTTTCGCCGAAAGCCATCCGCAACATCCGCTGTTTTTCCGCGTCTCCCTCCGTCGGGCGGAAATCCTGCGCTCGCTGGGACAGTTCGACAAAGCGCTGCTCGTGCTTGAGGCGCTGATCCGCGACCGACCGACCGACCCTTCCCGACCCCAGGCCGAGATGGCCCGCGCCGACACCCTGTTCGGACTCGCGCAATTGCGACGGGACCGCAACGGACAGCTCGATCGCCAGCGCGTCTCGCGAGCGGCGGCGGCCTACGAACGCATCGCCGAAGCCTGGACCAAGGACGCGCCGGACGCGCAGGTGGAAGCCTGGTACAAATGGGCCCTCTCGCTCAACGAAAGGTCCAAGGCGGAATCGGGCGGAGAGGCGCGGGCCAGCCGCCAGGAGGCCCGACGCGTGCTCCTCCGACCACTCGCCACCCTCCGCGGCACGGAAGCCAAGCGCGCCGCCGAAGAAGCCGCGCGACTGTCCGGAGACGGCCGGCTCTGGCTGGCACGCGCCATCCTGCTCACCGGCGAACTCTGCGAGCTTGACGGCGACGTGGCCGAGGCCGTGGCGGCCTATGCGATCATCCCGACCGTGAACCAAGGCCAGTCGGCGGACCAGATCCGCCTCCCCGGACAAGCCTCGGCCGAAAGCAAACTTGCGGCCCTGCGTCGTTCCACCTCCACTAGCCGCTGAGCCTCATGAACAGCCTCTGCTTCTCCTTCCCCTTCGACGCCGGCCCGTTCATCTGGCTCCTACTGGTGCTGGCCTTCCTGTCGCTCGTCTTCACGGTCGAACGCGCCCTCTTCCTCCACCGCGGCCTGGTGCTGTCGTCCGACTTCATCGAAGGCGTGCGTAACAACCTCCGCGCCGGCCGCCCCCTGGAAGCCTTGGCGGCCTGCGAAGAGTCCCCCGGGCCGGTACCGCGCGTCGTCAAGGCGGCGCTCTTGCGCGCCGCCGGAGGCGAAGAGGCCATGCGCGCCGCCGCCACCGAGGCGGCCCTGCTGGAACTGCCCGTGCTCGAGCGGCGCCTCGGCACCATCGCGGCGATCGGCCGCATCGCGCCCCTCCTCGGCCTGGCCGGGGCGATCTTCGCCGGCTTCGACCTCGCGAGCGCCCTGCGCGACGGCAGTGTCTACGCATCCGCCGACGGGCTGCTCGGGCAGGTCCAGGCCGCGCTCGCCACGGCGGGCTTCGCCATGGTGATCGCGGCGGTCTGCGCGCTGGCCCATCACTTCCTCGTCGGTCGCGTCCGCTCCATCGTGACCGAGATGGAAATCGCCGCCCACTCGATCATCACCTTCGTGCGCCACGAGCTGCCGGAGGAGAAACCCCGCCAGAGCTGAGATGCGCACGCCGCTCGGAGTGCTCGCCAAGGTCCGGCCCGCGCAAAGCGGCCTGGATTTCATCCCGCTGGCCCTCGCGCTGACCTGCGCCGCGCTCCTCTACGCCCTTTCCGCCGAATTCGTCTTCGCCCCGGGGCTTTACGTCGGCTTCGACCAGCGCAACCCCGCCGTGTCCTCGCTCGCCACCCCCACGCTGACGCGACCCGACCTCGCCCGGACGTCGCTGACGGTCACTTTGGTCTCGGCCCGTGGCACCGGAGTCTTCGTGGTCGCCGGCCGGGTCGTCGATCGCGGCGGACTGGATGCGGAGCTCCGCCGCGTGGCCGCGGCCGGAGGGTCGAACCGGCCCGTGCTGATCAAAGCGGACGCGTCCCTGACCATGCAGACGTTCCTGGACGTCTGCGCCCTCGCCCGTCAGGCGGGCTTCCCGGGCGTCATGGTGGCGGCGGACGAGCGTTGATTCACGATTGCCACAAGAGCGGCAGGTCGAACAGTCTCGAACCAAGTGTCGACCCCCTCGCCCATCCCGTCCGCGAACCCCATGCCCCCGCGGCACATCGGGATCATCATGGATGGCAACGGCCGTTGGGCCGCCGCGAAAGGCCTTCCCCGGCTTGAAGGCCATCGCCGGGGCGCGGAACGCCTGATAGAAGCGATCGACGCCTGCATCGACCTCGGCGTCGGGACCTTGACCGTCTTCGCGTTTTCCGCCGAGAACTGGAAGCGGCCCGTCGAAGAGGTCAGCGGGCTCTTCAAGCTGGGCGAATGGATCCTGCGCGCGCATCTCGCCCGCCTGGAGAAACGCAATGTCCGTCTCCGCGTGATCGGCGAGCTGTCCGCGCTGCCCGAATTCGTCCGCGGTCCGCTTGAGGACGTCATCCGGTCCAGCCGTGACAACACCGCGTTCACGCTGGTCGTCGCCCTCAACTACGGCGCCCGCCAGGAGATCGTGGCAGCCGCCAAGTCCATCGCGGCGGACGTCGCCGCCGGCACCCTTCCGCCCGAGTCCGTCGACTGGGCCGCCGTCGAAGCCCGCCTGCAGACCGCAGGCATGCCCGACCCAGACCTGATCATCCGCACTTCCGGCGAATTCCGCCTCAGCAATTTCCTGCTGCTGCAGTCCGCCTACGCCGAGATCGTCTTCGCCTCGGTGTTCTGGCCCGACTTCGACAAGGCGCAGCTGCATCTCGCGCTCGCCGAATACGCCAAGCGCGAACGTCGCTTCGGGCAGACCCGCGAGCAGCTCCAACCCTCCGCCCAACGATGAAAGACCGCGCCCTCAGCACCATCGGACTCTGGGTCGTCGTCGGGCTCATCGTCTATGTCTTCG
>JBDKKH010000175.1:0-2744 GCA_039796215.1 Verrucomicrobiota bacterium | reverse complement strand
CGTGTCGATCGAGATCGTGCGGGCGGCGATGAGTTGGCGCATGGTGTCCTCGTCGACCGGGCCGATGCGATTGCCGTTCTGTTCGTAATACCACATTGCGATGATGTAGCCGGGGTCAGGCGATGGTGAAAGCCTAAACCGGGCCGCACGGGGCGTCGGCAAACAAAAGGCCGCCCGAGGGGCGGCCTTCGAAAGGGTGGGGGGCGGTCGGCTTAGTTGAACTGCACGCCTTGGGCGTCCTGCTTGACCGTGATCATTTCGACGATCGACCAGATGGGGTTGACCAGGACTCCGAGGCCGCAGGCGACGAGGAGCGCGAGCTTGATGACGCCGTGCTTCGTATGTCCGGAGTAGAAGTTATGGATCCCGAGGCCGCCGAGGAAGAGGGCGAGCAGGATGTAGGTGGTACGGCTTTTGGCGGTGCTGTTTTGAGTCATAGTCGTGCGATGGGCGGATACTGAGCAGGCATCATGGCTCCGCGTAAAACAAAAAGGGCCATGAATCATGGCCCTTGGGTGACGAGATGAAGGCAGCTGGCTCAGCCCTTCCAGATGCGGAGGAGGGCGTCGGCCATGTCGGACGGGGTCGCCGCGACGGAGATCCCGCATTCCTCGAAGATCTTGATCTTCGCGGCGGCGGTGTCTTCGGCTCCTCCGATGACGGCGCCGGCGTGGCCCATGCGACGTCCGGCCGGGGCGGTCGCGCCCGCGATGAAGCCCGCGACGGGCTTCTTGCAGTGCTGCTTGATCCAGCGGGCGGCTTCGACCTCGGCGCTGCCGCCGATCTCGCCGATCATGATGATGGCTTCGGTCTCCGGGTCGTCGTTGAAGAGCTTGATCACGTCGAGGTGCGAGGTGCCGTTGACGGGGTCGCCGCCGATGCCGACGCAGGTGGACTGGCCCTTGCCGCGGCAGGTGAGCTGCCAGACCGCCTCATAGGTGAGGGTGCCGGAGCGGGAGACCACTCCGACGCTGCCGCGCTTGTGGATGTAGCCCGGGGCGATGCCGATGCGGCAGCCTCCGGAGGACTTGTCGCCGCGACCCGGGGTCACGAGGCCGGGGCAGTTCGGACCGATGAGGCGGGTGCGACGGCCGGCCATGGCGCGCTTGGCGCGGACCATGTCACGGACCGGGATGCCTTCCGTGATGGCCACGGCGAGGTCGAGGTCGGCGTCGAAGCATTCCAGGATGGCGTCGGCCGCGAAGGGCGGGGGGACGAAGATGGCCGACACGGTCGCGCCGGTCTGCTTGGCCGCTTCGGCGACGGTGTTGAAGATCGGGACCTTCTTGCCGGCGTGTTCGAAGACCTGGCCGCCTTTGCCCGGCGTGACGCCGGCGACGACCTGCGAGCCGTAGTCGAGAGAAAGGCGGGCGTGGCGCGCGCCGAAGTCGCCCGTGATGCCTTGGACGAGGATGCGGGTGTCTTCTTTGACGAGGATGGACATGGGAGAGGGTGCGGTGAGGGGTTACTTCTTGTTGACCAGTTTGACGATCTTCTGGGCTGCGTCGGCCATCGAGTCGCCTGACACGATGGTCAGGCCCGAAGCGGCGAGGGTGGCCTTGCCGGCTTCGACATTGTTGCCTTCCAGGCGCACCACCAGAGGCAGCTTGAGGCCGGTCTCCTTGACCGCCTCGATGATGCCCGTGGCGATCACGTTGCAGTCCATGATGCCGCCGAAGATGTTGACCAGGATGCCCTTCACGTTGGGGTCGCCCAGGATGATCTTGAAGGCCGCCGTCACCTGGTCCTTCGTCGCGCCGCCGCCGACGTCGAGGAAGTTGGCCGGGCTGCCGCCGAAGTGCTGGATGATGTCCATCGTGGACATCGCGAGGCCGGCGCCGTTGACGAGGCAGGCGATGTCGCCGTCGAGGGCGATGTAGGACAGGCCGAACTTCGAGGCTTCGATCTCCTTGGCGTCCTCTTCGTTGAGGTCGCGGAGGGCCACCACGTCCGGGTGGCGGAAGAGGGCGTTGTCGTCGAAAGACACCTTGGCGTCGAGGGCGAGGAGCTTGCCTTCCTGGGTGACCAGGAGCGGGTTCACTTCGACCATCGCGCAATCTTTGTCCCAGTAGAACTGGTAGAGCTTGGTGACCAGCGTCACGCACTGCTTGAAGAGGTCGCCTGAGAAGCCGAGGGCGAAGGCGATCTGGCGGGCTTGGTAGGCCTGGAGGCCGACGGCCGGGTCGACCTGCACCTTGAAGATCTTCTCGGGGGTGTGGTGGGCGACGTGTTCGATCTCCATCCCGCCTTCGGTCGAGGCGACGATGACCGGTCGGGAGGTCGCGCGGTCGAGCAGGATGGCGAGGTAGTACTCGTCATCGCGGCCGTCGGGGCGCTTGCCGAGGTTGGCGGCTTCGGTGAAGTAGATGGTCTGGACCTTGCGGCCCTCGGGGCCCGTCTGGGCGGTGACCAGGGTGTTGCCCAGCATCGCCTGCGCGTTGGCGAGCGCTTTTTCCTTCGTCGGGGAGAACTTCACGCCGCCCTTGAAGCCGTCGGTGAACGTGCCCTTGCCGCGGCCGCCGGCGTGGATCTGGGACTTTACCATGATCCCTCCGGTGGTGTTGATCTTGGCCAGGGCGCCTTCGAATTCGGCGGCGGAGGTGACCGCCACGCCCTTGGGCACGGCGACGCCGAACTTCTCGAAGAGTTCCTTGGCTTGGTATTCGTGGATATTCATGGAAAACGGAGTGGAAGCGGGTTAACCCTTCAGTTCGGCTTCCTTGGCCTTGAGGTTCTTCTCGATG
>JBDKKH010000174.1:0-2574 GCA_039796215.1 Verrucomicrobiota bacterium | reverse complement strand
GCCACTATCAAGTGTTGCATTATGACAGAGTATCGGGACCGGGAAATCACACCCAGGCTCCTCCGTGCCCTCAAATCCCTCCCCGTCGTCGTGCTCTCCGGACTCCGCCAGGCCGGCAAGTCCACGCTCCTCCAGCACGAGCCAGGTATCGCAGGCGGACATGCCTACCGGACCCTGGATGACTTCGGATCCCTTTCCAGCGCCCGCTCAAACCCGGAGGCTCTCCTCTCCCAACCGGTCATCCTTGATGAGGTCCAGCGTTGCCCTGAACTCCTCGTTGCCATCAAGCGGGCAGTGGACCAGAACCGTGCGAAGGGACGCTTCATCCTCTCCGGCTCTGCCAACCTCGCGCTCATGGCCTCTGTCTCGGAGTCCCTCGCTGGTCGCGCCGGCTACTTCACCCTCCATCCACTGACCCGACGCGAGATCCGGCGCGAAACCCAGGCCCCGCCCTTCATCGTCCAGCTTCTTGGCGACCCGGACATGGACCTTCAGGACGCCGATCCCATCCGCGACATCGAGGTCCTGACGGGAGGACTCCCGCCCGTCTGTCTCGATTCCAGGGTTCATGCGGCCGATTGGTTCCGGGCCTACATCCAGACCTACGTGGAACGCGATGTCCGCCAGCTTTCCCAGATCGCGGACCTGGTTGCCTTCCAGACCCTCGCCCAACTGGCGGCCCTTCGCACGGGGCAGGTGCTCTCCATTGCCAGCGTCGCCCGGGATGCGCGCCTGACCGCCGTCACCGCCGGCCGTTACCTCGATCTGCTGGAAACCTCTTTCCTCATCCGACGCCTCCCGCCGTTCCTTCGGAACCGCGGGTCCAGGCTCATCAAGTCGCCCAAGCTCCACTTCACGGACAGCGGGCTCGCCGCCCGCATGGCCGGCATCGATTCCATCGAGCCCGGTCGCGACGACCGGATGCGTGGCCCGCTGTATGAGAGCCATGTCGTCCAGAACCTTTCGGCCATCCTCGAAGCCCATCTTCCCGATGCCCGGCTTGGATTCTGGCACGAACAAGGCCGCTACGAAGTCGACCTCGTTGTGGAAGACGGACGACGCACGGTGGCGATCGAGATCAAGGCCGCAACGCGCTGGACCGATTCCGACCTCACCGGCCTTCGGGCCTTCCTCGACCGAACCCCCGGGTGCATCGCCGCCATCCTCGCCCACAACGGGCCGCAGGCCGTCCGCCTCGGCGACCGCCTCCTCGCCGTGCCGATCGCACGACTCCTGGCGTGAGCCACGGAGGGGCGTCCCCGCTTCTGTCTTCCTTCGCTCCTTTCGGCCGTCGCCGGCCCCCGCCCCGGATCCAACTACGCCGGAGGCGTTGCAGCAGGTAGCCCCGGGTTGGCGCGGATGCGCCTACCCGGGGTTGGATCGATAATTGAACCGCACCCCGGAGGGCGTGCGGAGATCGGGGAGTCCTGCAACCCCTGCCAGGGTTGGGAATCCAATTCGTGCCCGCAAACCCGGGGTCGCTTCGCACCCCAGGCTACCGGCTTCAACGCCTCCGGCGTAGATGCGCCCCGCAGCCTCCCTCCCCCCGGCACGCGGCTTGACCTCGAGGCGGCCTGTCCATCACACCAGACGGGATGAAATCCTCCCCTTGGAACCGAGACCGCTCCAGCCCAGGACTTCGCGCCCTGCGAGGATTCACGCTCATCGAGCTGCTCGTGGTGATCGCCATCATTGCGATCCTGGCGGGGATGCTGCTCCCGGCCCTCGGGAAGGCGAAGTCACGGGCCATCGGCACGAAGTGCATGGGCAACCTGCGACAGCTCGGACTCGCGACCGCCACCTATATCGTCGACCACGGCGTCTATCCCGTGGGAATCGATGGCAGCGACGGGTCGGTCTGGATCTGGCCCGCCCTGCTTCGGAAGACGATGTACGGCGGTCAGAATACCGCCATCTTCCATTGCCCAGCAGCCCCGAAACAATCGCAGTGGGTCCCGAAGTTCGGCAATGGTGGCCCGGCGCGACTGGGCTACCTCAAGGACGAGGTCCGTCTGCGACCCGGAGGGACCTTCTTCATGAGTTACGGCTATAATGTCTGGGGAGCCTTCGCCGGCCAGAACCCCAACACCGGGCTGGGCGTCTATCTCGGCGATCCCACCTGGGGTGAAACGAAGGAGTCTGCCGTGAAGAGCCCCTCGGAGATGATCTCGTTCGGCGACAGCAACTGGGACCTGAAGAAGAAGGGTGACCGCGACTGGAGCGGTTTCATCGGCATGTACGAGGAACGTCAGTGGCCCCTGGAACTCCACGCCAACCGGGCTTCGCTCGTCTTCTGCGACGGCCATGTCGAGGCGAAGAAGCGGATCGATTTCATCGGCCAGCTCAACAAGGACGCGGGCCGCCGCAAGCAGGTCGCCCGGCTCTGGAACCGGGACAACGAACCGCACTTCGAGTGACCCGTTTCGTGCCGGGGGCATCGGGCCGCTGCCCCCGTTTGAAAACAGGAACGGGGCGGCGACGTCTTCGTCGCGTTGGGAAAGGGCATTGGAGGGCAACGAGAACGTTGCTGCCCGTGCGCCCTGGTTGCTGATTGCCGAAGACAGGCTTGCCATG
>JBDKKH010000173.1:0-4002 GCA_039796215.1 Verrucomicrobiota bacterium | reverse complement strand
GCCCGCGAGACCGCCGCGCGCGTCGCCGCCGGCGCCGTCGCCAAGACGGTCCTCAAGCATGCCTGCGGCGCGCGCATCATCGCCTGGGTCGAAAGCGTCGGCGAAGTCCGCATGCCCGCCGCCGCCAAGGCGCCGTCGCTCAAGCAGGTCGAGGCCACGCCCACCCGCTGCCCCCACCCCGCCACCGCCGCGAAGATCGACGCCCTGATCCGGGACGCCCGCGCCGACGGCGACTCCGTCGGCGGCGTCATCTGCTGCGTCATCGAGAACCTGCCGGCGGGGCTCGGCTCGCCCGTCTTCGACCGCTTCGAAGCCGACCTCGCGAAAGCGATGCTCTCCCTCCCGGCCACGAAAGGCTTCGAGATCGGCAGCGGCTTCGCCGGCACGGTCCTGCGCGGCAGCGCGCATAACGACGAGTTCGTCCGCAAGGGCGGCCGCATCCGCACCGCGACCAACCGCTCGGGCGGCACGCAGGGCGGCATCACGAACGGAGAAGACGTCGTCTTCCGCATCGCCTTCAAACCCACGGCCACCGTGCTCAAGCCCCAGAAGACGGTCCGCCCCGACGGCCACGCCACCGAGCTCAGCGCCAAAGGCCGCCACGATCCGTGCGTCCTCCCGCGCGCCGTGCCCATCGTCGAAGCGATGGCCGCGCTCGTCGCCGTCGATCATTGGATCCGCGATCGCGGACAGAACGCCCCCTTCGGCCGCTGCGGACGCAAGGCATGACGCCCCTCGTCATCATCCTCGGACCGACGGGCGCGGGCCGCGCCGACCTCGTCCGCGAACTGGCCGCCCACGCCTGGCCCGAAGGCCGCAAGATCCGCGTGCTGCGGGAAGCCCGCGAAGGCGGCGAACCGGCCGACCAGTGGCGCTTCGAAGGCGGCCAGGCCATCCTGCCTGCGCCGGGCGACGAGGACGCGGCGATCCTCGTGACGCACGGCTCGCTCCACGTGATCGATCAGATGGAAGCCTTGCACCGCACCATCCGGCCGACGCTGCCCGACGCGGTCTGGCAAGTCGCCCGCATCCTCACCGTCGTCGACTGCCCGCTCGCGGCCAAGCACCCCGCGGTCGAGGAATGGTATCGGCCTTGCGTGCACTTCTCCGACGCGGTGGTCATCAACCGCCGCTGGGAGGTCCCCGGCCAATGGGTGAGCAAGTTCCTCGAGCCTTACGAGAAAGAGTTCTACCCCTGCCTGTTCGTCAACCTGACGAAGGTCGGGGCGCTCGCCAACCCCGCCGCCGTCATCGACGGCGAACCGCTCCGCCTGTCGCATATCTTCGATGACATCGATGCGGTGGACGAGATGGAGTTCGACGAGGACAACCTGCCCGACGAGCCGTTCGACCTCGTCCGCCAGGTCGACAAATATTTCGAGCGCGACGAACTAGGTCGTCGGCGTATCCTTGCTCCGGAGATCGCCGACATCCTACGCCAGGAAGGCCGCGCCTGACCGCCGGAGCGGTCGCCGCTCAGCGTCCCCGCGACGGGGTTTCGCCGTCCGCCGGCCTACGGCGCTTGCCCGGACCTTCCTTGGGCTCGACCGGCCTGACGCGCTCCTTCGCAAGTTCCTCGGCGTGGCGCTCCGTCAGCTCGCGCATGAACTCCGCACGCTGTTCGGGCGTCAACCCGTGGATGCGCGCCCGCTCGGCCTTGACGGCGGCCGGGTCGAGGCTCTTGAAATGCAGTTCGAGGGCCCGCATGGAACCGAAACCGCCGCGGTCGCGCATCTCCTTCATCATCCGGCGACGCTCCTCGGGCGAGGCGGCTTCGAAACGGGCGAGGCTGCCGGCGAATCCGCGGCGGGACTCGGGTGACATCCGCTCGATCTTTTCGATCGCGGAACGGACGCGGGCGAGCCGCTCAGGCGGAAGTTCGAGGATCTTCCGGATGGTCTGAATCTCCTCGACGGTGGGCACGGACTCCGTCGGACCCGCAGGCGCAGGCGTTGGCGTAGGCGTAGGCTCGGCGCGAAGGACGACGGACGAGAGCGCGAAGAGGAAGGCGAGGCAGGTGCGCATGGAATCAGGAGCCCGCCGGGGCGAGGACGTCGACGAAGCCCGGCTGTTCGACGACGGGGGCGAGCAAGCGGAGGTCATCGGCCGCGCCTAGGAGATCGGCGAGCTGGACGGACTCCTCCGAAGCGACGAGGGCGAAGGTCTGGCGATTGAGGGCTTCTTCGGTCGGACCGCTGAGCGTCAAGACCGCGACCAGGCAGGCGGCCGCGGCGGCCGCGGCCGAGCTCCAGCGGAGCACCGATCGCCGGCGACGGTCGGCACTGACCGCGCCGACGACCCGCTCGGCGAACCCGGGCACCATGACGGAGCGACCCCGGGCCAAGGAGGCCGAAAGCTCCTGCTCGAAAGGGGTTGGTCGGGGATCATTCATGTTCGGTTCTGAGGGTGAAACCCCGTCCGGGGCTTCGAGTTGCAGGGTTCATGCGTCAGGATGGAAATCTTTCATGAGCTCACGGAGGTGAGCCCGCGCGCGGTGGATCCAAGTCTTCACGGAAGAGACCGGCGCGCCCATGATGGCGGCGATATCCTCATAAGGAAGTTCCTGCTGGACGACCAGCAGGATGGCCGTGCGCTGCTCGGGGGGCAGCTGGAGCACCGCCCGCTGGAACGCCTCGTCCAGCTCGGAGACGCGGCGGGCGGACTGCTGCGAGAAGTCGCCCGGCTCGGGCGCGAACTCCAAGGCCGTCGTGGGCTTGCGGCCGCGCCGACGCCATTCGTTGAGCACCAGGTTGTGCGCGATGTGGATGAGATAGGTGCTCAGCTTGGCTTCGGGCCGCCAGCGACCCGCCGCGCGATGCAGGCGGATGAAGGCTTCCATCGCGAGCTCCTCGGCCGTGGCCTGCGAGCCGACCTCGCCCCGCAGGTAGCCGACCAGCCGGGCGTGGTGGCGATGGACGAGCAGGCGCAACGCATCGTCGTCGCCGGACGCGACGAGCCCCATGAGGCGCTTGTCGTCCTCGTCATCCGGGAGCGTGGGCTCGGCCTGGGACATCTCTGTCTGTAACTCCGGAGACGACGGGAAGTTACGCCTCGCGCGGCCGGGCCGCGAAGATCCTCAGGGTCCGCAGGAGGAACTGCTCCAAGGCCGCGAGGACCTGGTAGTTGAGTTCCATGCGCCGACGGGCGTCTTCCAGGAAACCGACGGCCGCGGCGACCTGCACGGCGCATGCGGGGTGCGTGCGACCGACGAGACGAAGTTTCTCCTCGACCGAGACGAGCATGCGGGCGCGGACGCCTCGCCGGACGGATTCCTCGTAGGCCGCCTCGGCGTCGTCCTCGTCTTCGTCGGTCGGCGGCGGCGGCGGGGCCGACTTGAGCGCTTCGTCGACGAAGAGCTCCAGGAGCACCTCGAAGCGGGCGCACAGCGCATAGAGCGGGATGAAGACCTCGGAGACGCGGGCGGTCGGACCGGCGGGCCCCTTGACCATGCGCGTCAGCAGCCGCTCCATCTCGCGCAGCCAGTCCGCCCAGGCGGGATCGGCGAGCGCGGGCGCCTCGCCCGCGACATGGAAGCGCAGGCAACGGCTCAGGATGGTGGGCAGGACGCGGTAATAGTGGGTGGTCTGCAGGACGATGAGCGTGCCGGGGGGCGGCTCCTCGAGCGTCTTCAGGAAAGCGTTGGCGGAATCGGACTGGAAGCGGTCCGGCTCGTTGACGACCACGACCCGGCGCGGCGTGAGCGAAGTCAGACGCAGCGCCGCGACGACCTCGAGGGTGTTCTCGATGACGATGCGGCGCGACTTCTTCGCCGGACGCAGCACGCGGCAATCCGGATGCGCCAGCGGGTCGGCGACGCCGAGATGCATGGCCGCCAGCTGTTCGGCGGCGCGCCCGAGCACGTCGCCGTCGGCGCCCGTCAGGAGCACGGCATGCGGCATGCGCCCCTCGGCGCGGGCGGACGGGCGGCGTCGACGACCCGGAAACGACCGGGCTCTTCGGCGACAAGGGCATGGTACGCGGCGCGCACCCTCTGATGGAAAG
>JBDKKH010000172.1:0-9530 GCA_039796215.1 Verrucomicrobiota bacterium | reverse complement strand
ATCGTCGTGGCGATCGACGCGAAGAACGTAGCCCCCGGGAAGTGGGAGGTCTTCACGCACGGCGGCCGGAATCCGACCGGCTTGGATGCCGTCGAGTGGGCGCGTCGCGCCCATTCGCTCGGCGCGGGCGAGATCCTCCTGACCAGCATGGACCGTGACGGCACGGCCGCCGGTTATGACATCGCCCTGAACGCGGCCGTATCCGCCTCGGTCGAGGTCCCCGTGATCGCCTCAGGCGGCGCCGGCAGCCTCGAGCATCTCGCCGATGTCCTGAAACACGGGGGCGCCAGCGCCGTGCTGGCCGCGAGCATCTTCCATTTCGGCACCTTCACGGTGCGTCAGGCCAAGGAGTATCTGCGTTCCGCCGGCCTGCCCGTGAGGCTTTAAGGCTTCGCCGGCGGGGTCGCCTTCGGCATCACGAGGACTTTGTCCAAGCGGTGGCCGTCCATGTCGACGACCTCGAAGATATGTCCGAGGGCTTCGACCCGCTCGCCTTCCGAGGGGATGCGTCCGAGGGAGCGCATCACGAAGCCGGCGATGGCGGTGAAGCGACCGGTGCCTTCGCCCGGGAAACGTCCGACGATGCCCGTGGCCTCGCGGAAATCATCCAACGTCACGCTGGCGTCGATCAGCCAGCTGCCGTCGTCGCGCCTTCTCACAGGCTTGGCCTGGGCGATGGGCGAGCCTTCGTTGGGCAGTTCGCCGACGACGGATTCCAGGACGTCGTTGAGGGAGACGACGCCGCGGACGCGGCCGAACTCGTCGGTGACGAGGACGATGTGCAGCTTGTCCTTGCGGAAGCGCTCCAGGAGCTGGGTGCCGGTGCAATGAGGCGTGACCGTGGGCGGCTCGCTGAGGAGGTCCTTGATGGAGGCGCAGCCTGCGAGAGACAGGTTCGCCCAGAGTCGCTTGACCGAAACGACCCCGAGGGGGCGGTCCGGCGAGCCGCGGAAGACGGGGAACCACGTATGTCCCGAAGCCACGATCTTACGCCAGTTGACCTCGTCGCTGTCGTCCAGGCTAAGCCAGACCACGCGATTGCTCGGCGTCATCAGCTTCTCGGCCGTGATGAGATCCAGCGACAAAGCCCCGTGGACCATGCGGTGTTCCGCGGCATGGAGCACGCCTGAGGCCATCCCTTGGTCGACCATCATGCGAAGCTCGTCTTCGGACATGGTGTCTTCCGGCAGCCTCTTCCGTCCGAAGAGGCGCATCACGATGTCGGCGCAGAAGCTCATGGCTCCGACCAGCGGCGAGGCCAGCAAGGCGATGAGGGCCATCGGGCGGGACAGGATCACCGCGAGCCCTTCCGGATTGGAAAGTCCCAGGCGTTTCGGGACGATTTCCGCGCAGATGATGGTGAGCGATCCGATGACGAAGGACACGCCCATGCGGGAGACGTTGTCGGCGTTGTCATGTAGCCAAGCCCAGGAGCTCGCCTCGAAGTGCGGTCTGAGCGCCGCCGCCAAGGGTGCGCCGCCGAAGGTCGCGGCGATGATGCTTCCGAAGGTCAGGCCGACCTGCACGGTCGACAGGAAGCGCGAGGGGTTGGCGAGCAGCTCCAAGGCCTTGCGGGCGCCAGCGCTGCCGTCTTCGGCCATCCGGGCGAGTCTTCGGCGGTTGGATGAGACCAAGGCCATTTCGGACAATTCGAAAAGGCCGATGGTCAGCCAACAGGCTAGGATCACGAAAATTTCCACTGATTCCTAATGGTCGAGGGGGGGCGGACAGTCAAATCCGCTTGTTGCTGAGGCCCGCCCTCCTACCTTCTTCCCAAGCATGGCGACCCATTTCGAGGCAATCATCGTCGGAAGCGGCATCGGCGGGCTGAGTTTCGCGCTCAACCTCGCCCGCCGTGGTCGTTCCGTCGCCATCGTCACCAAGAAGACGAGTTCCGAGTCCAACACCAACTGGGCCCAGGGCGGCATCGCTTGCGTGACCGATCAGACCGACCACTTCGACAGCCACGTCCAGGACACCCTGACCGCGGGCGACGGGCTCTGCGACGTGGACGTCGTCCGCCATATCATCGAAGCCGGACCCGCCCGCGTGGCCGAGCTCATCGCCTGGGGCGTAGAGTTCGAGAATGGCGCCGACGGGCGGCCTGACCTCGGTCGCGAAGGCGGCCATTCCCAACGACGGATTCTTCATGCGCGCGACATGACCGGCCGGGCCATCGAGTCCGCCTTGCTCCGGGCCGTCGCCGCTTCGCCTCGGGTGACGATGCTCGAGCACCATCTGGCCATCGACCTCATCACCCGCGCCAAACTGGGGGCGACCCGGGCGGGTTCGCCTGAGGACCGGGTCCTCGGCGTACATGTGCTCGACACCCGTCAGGGCCGCGTCGAGACGCTTTCCTCGTCGGTCGTGGTCCTGGCGACCGGCGGGATGGGCCAGGTCTACCAGTTCACCACCAATCCGGACATCGCCACCGGTGACGGCATCGCCATGGCGTATCGCGCGGGCGCCGAGGTGCGCGACATGGAGATGGTGCAGTTCCACCCCACGGCGCTCAAGGCTCCCGATGGCGGACGGGCGCTGATCTCGGAGGCCGTCCGCGGCGAGGGCGCCATCCTGAAGGACTTGTCGCTCCGGCCTTTCATGAAGGATTTCCATCCCCTCGCCGATCTGGCGCCGCGGGATGTCGTCGCCCGCGCCATCGACTCCGTGATGAAGCGCGACGGGGCTCCGCATGTCCTGCTCGATGCGACCGAGGTCGCCAAGGGCCACCTGGCCGAACGTTTCCCGCATATCGTCGCCACCTGCCGCAAGGCCGGTTTCGACCTCGCGCGCGAAGCGGTGCCCGTCGTCCCGGCGGCCCATTACCTTTGCGGCGGCGTGGCGACCGACCTGCATGGGCAGACCTCCCTGGCTGGTCTTTTCGCGGTCGGCGAGGTGGCGTGCACCGGCTTGCATGGCGCCAATCGGCTGGCCTCCAATTCGCTTCTCGAGGCCGTCGTCCTGGCCCACGACGGCGCCGTCGCGGCCGATGCGGACATCGCCCTTCATCCCTCTCCGACGGCCAGCCTGCCGGCTTGGATCGACGGAGCCGCCGGTGATCCCGACGAACGCGTCGTACTGACCCATAATTGGGACGAGCTTCGCCGCACGATGTGGGATTACGTCGGCATCGTCCGTTCCACCAAGCGCCTGCAGCGCGCGCGCACGCGCATCGGCATGCTTTCCGACGAGGTCCGGGAATATTACTGGAACTTCCGCGTCGAGCCCAGGCTGCTCGAGCTCCGCAATCTCATCCAGGTGGCCGAGCTGATCGTCGACTGCGCCTTGCAACGTCGGGAGAGCCGGGGCCTGCATTTCACCCTGGATTATCCCGCGAAGCTGCAGGAGGCCCGTCACACCTCCGTCCGCCGCCCGCAAAGCCGCCCATGAAGGTCGCCATCGTCGGCACGGGCGCCGTCGGCGGATGGTACGCCGCCTTGCTCGCGGAAGCCGGCCACGAAGTCCACTGCCTCTCCCGGGCCGACCATGCCGTCATCCGCGCGCAGGGCCTGACCATCCGCGTGCGCGGACATGATCGGGTGGTCCGCGTCGCGTCGGCCTCGCCGGACGCCGCGTCGATCGGACCGTGCGACTTGGTCGTGGTCGCGCTCAAGTCGACGGCCAACGCCAGCCTGTCCTCCTTGGTCGCTCCCCTGCTCGGTCCTGGCACCATGGTGCTCACCTTGCAGAACGGGATGGGCAACGTCGAGGCCCTGGCGAGACTTCTGCCGGCCGACCGCATCGTCGGGGGACTCTGTTTCGTCTGCATCAATCGTCTCTCGCCCGGTCTGATCGAGACCACCCTCGAGGGGTACGTCCGGATGGCCGCCGCTCTCGGACCGGTCAATCCGACGGTCGAGACGTGCGTCCGTCTCTTCTCCGCCGCGGGCGTGGACTGCCATGCCGAGGCCTCGCTGGAAGCCGTGCTCTGGAAGAAGCTCTGCTGGAACATCCCTTTCAACGGTCTCGCGATCGCGGCAGGCGGCCTCACGACCGATCGTATCCTGGCTGACCCGGCCTTGAACGAGCGGGCTTACCTGCTCATGAAGGAGGTCCAGGCCGCGGCCACCGCCCGCGGATTCGCTTTTGAAGACGCACACATCAAGCGCCAGTTCGTGGTGACGGCGGGCATGGGGGCGTATCGCCCGTCCAGTCTCATTGATTTCGTCGAAGGTCGGGACGTCGAGGTCGAGGGCATCTGGGGCGAACCGTTGCGCCGAGGGCTTGCCGCCGCGGTCATGATGCCGGAGACGCAACGTTTGCTGGATGACATCCGCGCCAGGCTGGCGGCCCGAGGCTAGTCGACCGAGCCGACAGACAAGGGGGCGCGGCCGAGGCGGTTGGCCAGGCGCGTGGCCTCGTCGCTCGCCAGGGAGGTCGTCCAGAATCGGGTCCGGTTGAATCCGCCCGGCAGCGCCCGCAAGATTCTTCCTTGGCAATCTACCAGCGTGACGACCAAGGCCTGGGAGTTTCCGTTGGGATGGAACGAGAGACGGACGACGACCTCGGCCGTATCCGGCGATGACGGCACGTCATAGCCGGCCTTTCTCATGGCTCGGACGAAGGTGTCGTGGGCCGCTTCGGCCAACGGGTCGCCACCGACGGGCGGCTCCACGAAGACCCGGCTTGCCTCCATTGGAGGGACGGGGGAGCGGCTCGGAGCGCAACCTGTGAGGTTGCCGCCGAGGATGAGCAGAAAAAGGCCGAAAATCATGCCGGCTCGGTGCATAACTTGTTTATTAACGGTTCTCGCCCCGGGACAAGCCGGGACATGATATCCGGTGTGGTCGGCCTGAGGCCGCCCTATCCTTCCTTCGCCATGGCCCGCGTCCAAGCCGTCACCTTCGACCTAGCAGGTACCCTGCTCTTTCCGCATCCTTCGGTCGGCGGCGTATATGCCGCGTGCGCTCGAAGTCATGGAGTCGAAGTCGAGCCGGCGGTCCTGGACGCGGCCTTCCCGCTGGCCTTCAAAGGCGGCCCCAAGAACGCCAGGCCGGAAGTCTTCTGGAAGGAAGTCGTGCAGCGTTGTTTCGGGCCTGCGCTCCCGTCCTCGAAGATCGAATCTGTCTATCAGGATTGCTGGGAGGCGTTCGCCAGGCCCGAGGCTTGGCGACTGGCTCCCGGCACGCTTCAGGCCATCGCGGCCATCCGTTTCCTGGGCGTCAAGGTCGGCGTCTTGTCCAACGCCGATGCGCGCATGCGGAAGGTCCTCGAAGGACACGGGCTGCTGCGCCACCTCGACGGCGTGTTCCTCTCCGGAGAGACCGGCGTCGCCAAGCCCGACGCTAAGGCTTTCGGACAGGCGGCGCGGGCCCTCGGCGGCGCGGTCAGCGGCCTGGTGCACTTCGGCGACGATCCGTTCGAAGACGGCGAAGGCGCGCGCGACGCAGGTGCGACGGGCGTCGTGGTCGGCGGGGCGCATGCTCCGGAGCGTTGCCTCCGCAATGAGAGGATCGCGGAGGCTCCTTACGCCGTGCGGGCGCTCCTGACCGAGGGGAAGCTCAAGGGGAAGTTCTCCCGTACCGTGCAGAACCTGCTGGCCAACCTGCGTGGCCTGCCCGAGGACCGGGGACGTTCCAGCGACCGACCGATGAAGTCGATCGACGACGCCGTCCAGGATGCGTTCCGCAAGCTGCGTCTGGACAAGCCGGTCCCGGAGACAGCCATCGTGGCCAGCTGGCATGAGCTCCTTCCGGCGAAGCTTGCCCGGCGTTCGGCGCCTTTGCGCGTCCTCGATGGGGGCCGCCTCGTCGTCCAATGCGAGAACTCGGTGATCAAATCCGAAGTGCGCTTCCACGAGCGAGCCATGCTCGCGAAGATCCGCGCCTTGCCAGGCTGTCAGGAAGTCCGCTCCGTCACGTTCGTTAACGCCTGAGCGGGGAGCTAAGCCTCGCTCTTCGGTTCGAACGGACGCTGGAAGACCTCCTTGAAATCATAGACGTCCTTGAAGTCGTCGAGGTTGTCCTCGGGGGAGCGTCCGAAGAGGCCTGTGTCGATGATGTTGAAGACGACGTTCCCCACGTCGACGGACTTGCGCAGTCCCCAGTTGTGCAGGAGCGCGTAGGACATCGGACCGTAGTTCTCAAGGACGTGCTGACGGAAGCCTTCTAGCAGCTGAGGGCCGCTGACATGGCGGTTGACCACGCTCTTCCCCTTCTTGGGCTCGCCGTGGATGAGTTTCTGCGCGTGATCCAGCCCGAGCCGCACGACGTCATAAGCCTGAGGCTGGTAGCGCGGGTCCTTGACCCGGATGAGGCGGACGGCTTCGTCGAAGTCCATGCTCAGAGCCGGGCGAGTTCGGAGAGCAGGCGTTCGTTCTGCGCCTCTGTCCCGATGGTGAAGCGCAGCCAGCCGGTCATGCCGTAACCCCGCAAGGGGCGCACGATCACGCCGGCTTTCTGCAAAGTCGTGAAGGCTTCCTCGGCCTTGGGCACCTCCACGGCGAGGAAGTTGGCCTTGCCCTCGATGAAGGCGAAACCGAGCCGGCGAAGGCCGGCGGAGAGCTGGAGGATTCCCGCGGCGTTCACCTCGCGCGTGCGGCGGACGAAGTCTTCGTCATCGAGGGCGGCTTCCGCGGCGGCGAGCGCGGGCAGGTTCACGTTGAAGGGCTGACGGACGCGATTCAGCAGGCCGCAGACCTCCGGGGAGCCCATGAGGTAGCCGACCCGCAGTCCGGCGAGTCCGTAAGCCTTCGAGAAGGTGCGCGAAAGGACGACCTTGCGTCCGGAAGCCATGAGAGGACGGAGGTCGGCCGAGGATTCGAGGTATTCCGCATAGGCCTCATCGAGGCAGAAGATCACGTCGTCGGGCAGGGAGGCGGCGAAAGCCAGGATCTCCGCCGGGTCGTCGGTGCCGCCGGTCGGGTTGTTCGGGCTGGCGAGGAAGACCAGCCGGGTCTTGGCGGTGACGGCGGCGCGCATGGCACGCAGGTCGTGACGGTAGCCGGGCATGGGCACTTCCACCGGCGTCGCCCCGAAGAGCATCGTGGCCAGCTTGTAGACGATGAACGCCTGGGAACCGAAGACGACTTCGTCGCCGGGACGCAGGAACGCCTGCGCGAGGAGGATCATCACCTCGTTGGAACCGTTGCCGACGACGAAGTTGCCGGGCTGAAGCGACCACTTCCTGGCCAGTTTCTCACGGAGGAAAGTGCAGCCGCCGTCAGGATAGAGATGGCAGGTGTCGAGCGCCTTGCGCGCTGCCGCCAAGCCGAGGGGCGAGGGGCCCAGCGGGTTTTCGTTCGACGCCAGCTTGATCACCTCGGCGGGATTCAGCCCGAATTCCCGGGCGACGACCTCGATGGGACGGCCGGCCTCATAGACGGGCTGATTGAGCACTGGTCGATTGGCTAGGTCGGAGTAGGACGCCATGAAGGCATTACCAATGCGGGAGTTCGTGTCCTTGGCAAGCGTCCGGACCGCCTCCCCGCTTGCCAGCGACTGGGCTCATCGTTATGCCCGCTGGATGAAGATTGTCGTAACCGGCGCCTCCGGTTTCCTCGGGCGTGAGGTCTGCCTCTCCGCTTTAAGGCGTGGCCACGAGGTCTTGGCGCTCGGCGGCGCTCGTCAGCCTGTCATCCCCGGGGCTAAACAAGCGAGGGCTTTCGACCTTTGCGACGCGGCCGCCCTCGAATCGCTGATGCTGGAGGAGTTTCCCGAGGCTGTCGTGCATTGCGCCGCCTTGCCGACGATCGAAGCCTGTCTCGCCGCCCCTGACATGGCCAGGTTCCTCAACACCGAAGCCCCCCGGAAGCTCGCCCAGCTCTGTTTCCATCTCGGCGCCAAGCTCGTCCATCTTTCGACGGACACGGTCTTCGACGGCGTCACCGGAGCCTATCAGCCCACCGATCGCCCTGCCCCGCTCAATCTCTATGGCGAGACGAAGGCCGCCGCCGAAGTCGAAGTACTCCGCTATGGCCGGGAGCATGCCGCCGTGCTCAGGACATCGCCGATCATCGGCAACTCCCTCGGCGGCGACCGCGGTCTGCATGAGCGTCTTTTCGCTGCCTGGAAAGACGGACGGCCCACCCCGTTGTTCACCGACGAGATCCGTCAGCCCGTCGAAGTCTCCAATCTCGCGGACGTGACCATCGAGTTGTGCGAGCGCGGCAACCTCTCGGGGCTCTACCATTGGGCCGGCACCGAAGCCTTGAGCCGGCATGAGATCGGCGTGCGCGTCGCCCGGCATTTCGGTCTTGATGCCGAGGCCCTCACGCGGCCGATCAGCCGGGCGGAAGTCCCTGCGTCGGCTGCCCGTCCGAGGGATCTCAGCCTACGCCTGCATCCTCTGGCCGGCAAGCTGCGCACCTCTGCCCAATCCTTTGATGAGCAGTTGGCGCAGTTACGGGTTCCGCGCGGCTGCGAAGCATGGTATGAGCAGATGACCGGCCGAAAGGTCGTGCGTCGCCTCGAAAAGGGCCTAGACTACTGAGCATGGACGTCCTTCCCCGCCAAGCCGCCGATGCCGTCGTCAACATGGCGGCCGATCAGCTCTTGCTGGAAAACTACCCTCATCCGGAGCGCGTCCGCTTCCGCCCGTTCGCTTGGTCCGAGCCGGCTTACACTTTCGGGGTGTCCCAATCCTGGCAGGAATACCGCGCGCAAGTGCCGGCCCATCTCCCGCTTGTCCGTCGTTGCACGGGCGGCGGCCTGGTCTCGCATCTCGATGATTGGACCTTCGCCTTGGTCATCCCGCCCGCGCATCCGCTCTTCAAGGGCGACGCGATGGCTGCTTACGCGGCGGTCCATGATGCCATGCTACGGGCGCTGACCCTGCAAGGTCTGCCCGTCCGGCTCGCCCCGATGCCCCCCGGCATCCGGCCTTTCCAAGCCCCGGGCGCCTGCGCTCAGCGCGCCGAGCCCAACGACCTGATCCGCAGCGATGACGGCCGCAAGGTGGCGGGCGCCGCCCAGAAACGTAATCGTCATGGCCTGCTGCTGGAGGGCTACGTCTGGAAGCCTTTTCTGGTCGGCTGCGACTGGTCGCGCTTCGGACAAGACTTCGTCGATGCCCTCGGAGAGATCCTCGCCAGCCCTCCGGTGGCCGTGTGTTCGCCGATTTACGACCAGTTCGACCATGAAGGCACCTGGGCCAAGTTCGCCTCCCGGGAGTGGAACGAACGGAACTGATCCGACTATCCGAACAGGTCGAGCTCGGGGCCGGGCGCCGGGGGAGAGGCCTTGTTCGCGGCAGCCTTCTTCGCGGGAGCGGTTTCGGCGGTCTTGCTCGTCGGCTTAGGTGATTCCGGCAGTCCGCTGCCGGCTTCAAGGCCGCCGAGGATCTCCCGGGCGCGCTGGACGACGGCCGGGGGCATTCCCGCGAGACGGGCGACCTGGATGCCATAGGAGCGGTCGGCCGCGCCGGGCACGACCCGACGAACGAAGACGATCTCATCGTTCCATTCTTTCACGGCCACCGACCAGTTACGCAGCCGCGGGCAGGAGGTGGCGAGCTTCGTCAGCTCGTGATAGTGCGTGGCGAAGAGCGTCCTCGGGCCGGAGGCGGCCTGCCCGTGAAGATGCTCGGCGACC
>JBDKKH010000171.1:0-5263 GCA_039796215.1 Verrucomicrobiota bacterium | reverse complement strand
GATAGCTTTTACCGCATCAGACCAAGCCCCCGGAGACACCCCGCGCTTACCCATACACGGCTCATACATAGCGCGCCCGTAATCAGACATTGGAGCGATACGCGGGACAACCACCGAAGACTTCAGTGAATCGCCAAACCATTGGCCAAGCTTTGTCTGCGGGTTTCCCTTCATGGCCCTAAAGTAAGCCAGATGGAGCAGCGTGGCATTCGGACGACCTCCAGGATTCTTGGAATCAAAAAGGTCCGTAGACCTAGCCCAGCGTGCAAACTCTTCGACGGCCTGAACAAGGCTGAGCTTCTCAAGCCGCGAAACCTTCAGCTCAAAGAAGGCATCAGGACCATAGTCAGCTTCATCCAGATCGTAGCTTTCCGCGACATGGCGAATGCGTACCGCATGATCGTCGGCCTGCCTTACGGACTTTTCAGGAACGAAGCGCGTCATGAGCTTAACAGCCGGAGGCAAATCAAACTTCTTGAGCCGGCTACGACCTGCCGCCGAAAGGAGAACCTCATAGTACTCAACCAACCAACCATATGGATTGAAGACGGCCTGGTAAGGCTTCCCATCTGCCACCCCCTTTCGGAAACGAGTCCTCTGAGCAGCCTTTCCTTCGAGCATCTGATCAGCCAACAGAAACATCTCCCGTGCTAGTTCATACTTAGCCACGAGACGCGCCTGCCCGACTCCAGTCACCCACCTGAAATCCGTGTCTAGGCCGTCCCTTGCACACGGGGACAGGCTTTTAACCTTAGAGGCGTTAGTATTCTTCGGGGACGGCAAGGGATGCCCGGACAGGGCTTGAAGACTCCAAGCAACCTAGGGCGATGCCGCAAGATTCACCTCCAACCCGCGCAGATACCCGATGAAACTCAGATGGATTTAGGTAACGTTTTAGGTAACGTTCCGCCCTTTCCGGACCCATAAAAAACATTAAACCCCTGATAATCAGGGGTTTAGTAAAGTGGCGGAGAGGATGGGATTCGAAGTCAGACTTCGCGTCTGTATGTCGTTGACCTTCAACGACCGAGCTTTTTTGCGGACAGTTTGCGGACAAATTAACTGCCAACTTTGCACATTTTGCAGAAGTATAATTTGCGTGCAAGTGGGATTTTTATCGCGGCTTAATATCATCAATGGGCGCAAGTGCATCCGTACTCCTGGCGCTTGCACTCTCCGCAGAGGGCGGTGTTCAAGGTCAGACGGAAGTTTGTCGGCTTGGCGACCGCCGAGGCACGAATCTGGACCACGATCGGGGCGGGCTCCCTGGACTGCAGGGACTCCTTGGTGATGAAGCCGTTCAGCTGAGGCTCCATCGCGACGTCCTTGCCATCGACCTTGAGGGTCACGGTACGTTCGCCTCGAGCGACCGGCTTACCGGCCACGTCGACGAAGCTCACGGAAGCCTTGCGGTCCGGCTGGATAACGAACTGGGCACGAAGCTCGGGCGCATCCAGTCGGCGACCCGGCTGGATATCAGTCGCCGGCTTGGCGGGCTCAGCGGCAACGAGCACACCAATCGAGAGGAGTGAGAGGAGGAGTGATTTCATGGCTGGATGGGTTTTTGGTTAGGAGAGGAAGGGAAACGCGCCTCGACCCAGTCGTAGAGGACAGGGAGAAGCAGCAGCGTCAGGGCGGTGGAAGTGAAGATCCCCCCGATGACGACGGTCGCCAGCGGTTGCTGTACCTCGGCACCTGGACCGGTCGAAAGGGCCATGGGGATGAAGCCCAAAGAAGCGACGAGCGCAGTCAGCAACTTCGGGCGCAGACGCGTCAACGTGCCGTCCGTCACGGCCTGCCGCAAAGGCACGCCGGCCTGGCGCAGCTGGTTGATGAAGCTGATCAGCATGATGCCGTTGAGGACCGCGATGCCCGAAACCGCGATGAAGCCAATACCGGCCGAGATCGTGAAAGGCATCCCGCGCAGCCAGAGGGCAAGGACCCCGCCGGTAGCGGCGAGAGGCACGCACGTGAAGACGAGCGCCGCCTGGCGGAAACTTCCGAACCCGGCATAGATGAGCAGGAGGATGAGCCCCAGCGCCGCGGGCACCACCAGGGCGAGCCGCGCACGCGCCCGCACGAGGTTCTCGAATTGCCCGCCGAACTCCCAATAGACGCCGCCGGTCGGCTTGAGCTCGGCCTTCAAGCGAGCCTCGGCCTCCCGCACGAAACCCTCGGTGTCGCGGCCGCGCACGTTGATCAGGATGGCGAGGCGCCGACGGGCGTCTTCGCGGGTGATGACCCCGGGTCGTTCGACGGCGCGGATATCGGCGACCTTGGAGAGGGCCACGGTCGTGCCTGAACCATCTTCGGCCGAGACCGGCAGGTCGCCGATCCGAGCCAAGGGCGTCTGCTCCGCATCGGGTAGACGCACCACGACGTCCAACGGACGTCCCGCGGAGGGAATCTGGCCGGCCTTGGCGCCACCCAGCGCCACCGAGACGACCTCGTTCAGCTCCTCGGCATGAAGGTTGCGACGGACCAATTGGTCACGCTTAGGGACGATGTCCACGGAAGGCAACCGGCCCGAAGCTTCGAACTCGACGTCCCCTCCCCCGGGAATCTTGCGCAGCACCGCCACCGCCTGGGTGGCGACTGACTCCATGTCCGCAAGCTCATCGCCGAAAACCTTCAGGGAAAGGTCGGCCCGAGCCCCCGCCATGATCTCATTGAAACGGAGCTGGATCGGCTGAGAGAACATGACGGTCTGGCCCGGGACCGTGCGCTCCAACACGCCGGACATGAGCTCGACCAACCTCGCTTTGCTGACGATGGCACCGCCCTCCCGACGCCAGGTTTCGCGTGGCTTAAGGGTGACGTAAGTGTCGGCCACGTTGGGTCCCATCGGGTCGCTCGCGATCTCCGCGGTCCCGATGCGGGCGAATAAATGGTCGATCTCCGGGAAACGCTCACGCAGTAAGGCCTCGGATTTCTTCTGCAGTTCCACCGACGATCGCAAGTCGAGGCTCGCGGCCCGGACGAACTGGATGCTGATCGAACCCTCGTCGAGCTGAGGAATGAAATCGGCGCCCAGCCGGGTGAAGCCAAAGGCGGCGGCCACGGCGGCCAGCATCGTGACGCCAAAGGCGAGTCCTCGATGCGAGAAGCACCAGGCCAAGGCCGGAGCGAAAAGACTGCGCAGCCTACGGATCAATCCGCCCTCCTCGCCATGACCGGAGGGACGGAGACCAAAGGACGCCAGCGCCGGCATGACCGTGAGGGCCACGAGCGCGGAAGCCGCCAAGGCGACGACCACGGCTCCCGCCATAGGCTTGAACATCTTACCCTCGATGCCTTCGAGGGCGAAGATCGGGACATAGACGAGCGTGATGACCTCGACGCCGAGGAACATCGGGCCGGCGACCTCGCTCGCAGCCGCGGAAAGCTCCGAGGTGCGCTCGTCCTCGGTCAGGGAGCGTCCCAGAGAACGGACGCGGTCGTCCATCCGTCGCAGGAAGTTCTCCACCATCACGACCGACCCGTCGACGATCAGGCCGAAGTCGATCGCCCCCAGGCTCATGAGGTTCGCGCTGGCCTTGGTCGCAGCCATGCCAGTGAGCAGGAGAAGGAAGGAAAGAGGAATCGCCAAGGCGACCAACAAGGCCGCACGCCAGTGCCCAAGCAGCAGCAGAAGCACGACGACGACGATCGCCGCACCCTCGAACAGGTTGCTCTCGACCGTACGGATGGTCGCGCCCACGAGGTCGGAACGGTCATAGAGCACGCGGATACGGACGCCTTCCGGCAGGTGCTCGCCGATGACGCGCAGCTTGTCGACCGCGCGGCGGGAGACTTCGCGCGAGTTCTCGCCGGCCAGCATGATGGCGGCCCCGACGACGGCCTCGCGCCCGTCGACGGTGGCGGCGCCCATGCGCGAGGCGCTGCCGACCGAGACCTTGGCGACATCACCCACCGTCACGGCGGGGCCGAGGCCGGCGGGACGCAAAGGGATGCCGGCGATGTCCTGGGCGGTACGCACGCGCGTGTCGGCACGAACGGTGAAGGCTTCCCCACCGACGGAGAGGACGCCACCGCCGGCGTTCTCGGTATTCTTGCGAACCGCCTGAAGCAGTTCTGACATCGGTAAGGCCGCCTTTACCATCTTGGCAAGGTCGGGTTCGACCAGCATCTGACGTTCGTGACCGCCGATGACGTTGACATCTGCCAGGCCGGGAGTGGGCCGCAGGGCCGGGCGGACGCGCGAATCATGCAGCAGACGCAGCTCACGCAGGCGTGCGGCCTCATCGGTCGGCGCCTTGGCGCCATCGGCGTACTCCAAGGCATAATAGACGATCTCACCGAGGCCGGTGCTGATCGGAGCCAAGACCGGGACGACGCCCGGTGGCAGATTACCGGCGGCTTGGCCGATACGCTCGGTCACCAGCTGGCGGGCACGAAAGATATCCGTCCCATCCGCGAACACGAGGGTCACCTGCGACAGTCCGGTCTTGGAGAGCGAACGGAACTCGACCAATCCGGGCATGCCGGAAAGCTCGGACTCCAGCGGGATAGTCACCCGGGATTCGGCCTCATCGGCGGCGAGGGCGGGCAAGGTCGTGTTGATTTGCACCTGAGGACCCGTGATGTCGGGCATCGCGTCGATCGGCACGCGCGAGGCGGACCAAAGGCCGAGCAGGCTGAGCAGCAGGGCGACGGTCAGGACGGCTCCGCGACGGCGGATGGACCAGCGGGCAAGGGCGGCGACCATCTCAGTGTCCGTCGGCGCAGCCGACGCCCCCCTTGATTGCCTGGAGTTCCGCAAGCCAGAGATACCAACCCCCGGCGACGGCGATGACATCCCCTTCCAGCAGACCGTCGGCGACGTCGACGAGTTCACCCGAGGCCGCGCCGAGTTTCACCGCGGTACGCAGCCAGCGTTGTCCGTTGCGGACGAACACGTGCTTGCCCTCCGAGGTCTCCACCACGGCGGACAAAGGTATCCGAACAAGAGTTCCTTTCGTTTGAGCTTCGGCGGAACGAAGCCCAACGAACTGTGAAGCCTCCTCGGTGAGCAATAGCCCCTGCCCTTGCTTGAACTCGGCAGCCTTAGGCGTCGGGCCGGCGGAGTGGCCCGACGATTCGGTCTTGTCGCAGGCGGCCAGAATGCCGGCGGCGAGAATCAGGAGGAGGCTCCTCATCGGTTCGAGACAGGGTTGAAGGTGGTGCCGCTCAGTTCGCGCAGGCGGAAGCCCGCCTCGACGGCCTGCTCTTGGAGCAACAAGGCCGAGTCCACGGCCTCGAGATAACCGGCCTGGGCGTCCAT
>JBDKKH010000170.1:0-3920 GCA_039796215.1 Verrucomicrobiota bacterium | reverse complement strand
TGCTGCTTCACGCGGTCGAGGTTCGCGCCCTTGGCGTCGACCTTGTTGATCGCGGCCACGATGGCGCTGGCGTGCTTCTGCGCGAACTTGAGGGCTTCCTCGGTCTGGGGCATGAAGCCGTCATCCGCCGCCACGACGAGCACGGCGACGTCGGTGACGGAGGCGCCGCGCTCGCGCATCTTGGCGAAGGCGGCGTGGCCGGGGGTGTCGAGGAAGGTGACGGTCTTGCCCTTATACTCAGGCTTCTCGCCTTGGTAGGCGACGGAGTAGGCGCCGATGTGCTGGGTGATGCCGCCGGCTTCGCCCGAGACGACGTTCGTCTTGCGGAAGAAGTCGAGCAGGGTGGTCTTGCCGTGGTCGACGTGTCCGAGCACGCAGACGACGGGCGGCCGCGGGGTCATGAGCGCCGGATCGTCCTCGGAGGGCTTCTCGACTTTCTTGACCGGCTGGACGCCTTCGCCGCGATGGCGGACTTCAAGGGTGTAGCCATGACGCTCGGCGACCTTGCGGGCGTCGGCTTCTTCGATCACGGAAGACACGCTGACGACCTTGTTGAGCTCCATCAGGTTGCCGATGACCTGGAAGGGCTTCAGGTTGAGGGCGATGGCGAAGTCGCGGACCACGATGGGCGGACGCACGGCGATGACGCCCTTGCTGCCGGGCGCGGCCTGGCTGTTGGTGGCGGCGGGCCGGTTGATGATCGGGGCGACAGGCGGACGGATCACCGGAGGGACGTTGGCGGGGCGCGACGGGGCCGGCGGCGGGGTGCTGATGACCACCGGAGGCAGGTCAGCCTTCGGCTGCGGCGCCGCCATGGTCGGGCGGGGGATGACGGGCGCGACAGGCGGCCGGGCGGCCGGGGGCGGAGTCGGCGCGATGGTGGGACGGGGTGGCAGGCTGACGGGCGGCGGCGTGGCGGCCTTGGCGACCGGCGTGGCGGTCACCGGCTTGGCCGGCTCGGGCGCTTTGGGCGCCTCGACCACCGGCTCGGGCGCGGCCTCGGCTTTCTTGGGGAGCTTGTCCGCGGCGAAGGCCAGGAATTCTTCCCGGTAGATCTTGCCGAAATTACTCGAGGCTGCGGGCTTCTTGCCGTCGGTGTAGACGTAGTCCTTGTACTCGGGGCGAGCGACCACGAACTGATCGACGATGGCGAGCAGCGCTTTGACCTCGAGCCCGAGCTCCTTGGCCACGTCGCTGAAACGCTGCGTGGTCGCGGGCTTCTTGGCTTCGGATTTCTTCTTCTCGGTCATGGGCGCGGGCGAAGGGGGTCTTTAAGGCGGTTGGGAGATTAGGCGCGACGACCCTTGGCGTAGGCGGCGAGGACGGCTTCGACCTCTTCGGTCGGGATGCCGCTTTCCTTGAAGTCCTCCACGGTCGCGCCTTCGAGGGCTTCGACGCTGGAGATGCCGAGACCGACGAACTTGGCGATGAGCTCGGCGGGCAGGCCGAGCTGATCGGCGATGCGGACGGCGGCGTCTCCGGCCTTGGCTTCGAAGCTTTCGGCGGCGTGGGTGGCTTTCTGGATGTTGAGGCCCCAGCCCATCAGCTTGGAGGTCAGGCGGGCGTTGCGGCCCTTGCTGCCGATGGCGATGCGCATGTCATCCTCGTCCACTTCGAAGAAGATGGAGCGGGTGCGTTCGTCGATGCGGACGTTGCGGGGCTTGGCCGGACGGATGGCTTCTTCGAGCAGCTTGAGCGGCTCGGCATGGTAGCGGATGATGTCGATCTTCTCGCCGCCGAGTTCCTTGACGATGTTGCGGACGCGGGCGCCTCGGGCGCCGACGCAGGCGCCGACGGGGTCGACCTTGGGGTCGCGGGAGTCGACGGCGATCTTGGTGCGGTAGCCCGGGTCGCGGGCCATGGCGGCGATGGTGACGGTCTTGTCGGCGATTTCGGCGACTTCGAGCTCCAGGAGGCGGCGGACGAAGGCCGGGTTGGCGCGCGAGAGGACGAACTCACGGCCGCGCTGCGGGTCTTCGCGGATCTCGAGGAGGAGGCAGCGGATGCGGTCGCCGGTGCGGAACTCGTCGCCATGGCAGCGTTCCTTGTGCGTGAGGACGGCCTCGGCCGTGCCCAGCTCGATGATGACGTTGCCGCGCTCGGTGCGCCGCACCGTGCCGGTGACGATGTCGCCGACCTTGTCCTTGTACTCGAGGAAGACCTGGTCCTTCTCGATCTTGCGGAAGCGCTGGTTGAGGAGCTGCTGCGTGGTCTTGGCGGCGATGCGGCCGAGGTCCGCCACGTTGATGGGCTTCCGGACTTCCTCGCCCACCTTGACGTCGGACTGGATGAGGGCGGCGGCGACCGGGTTGATTTCCTGAAGGGGGTCCGACACGGAGTCGGTCACGCGCAGGACGACATGGGCGACGAGCTTGCCGGAGACGGGGTCGGCGTCGATTTCGACGTTCTGGCCCGCCATGACGGATTTCTCGACCGAGGACTTGATGGCCTCGACGATCAGGGCGCAGGCCTCTTCTTTTTTGATGTTCTTCTCCTTTTCGAGATACTGGAGGAAGGGTTTGATATCGACGCTCATGATGGTGGGTGCGGGTTGGCGGTGAAATGATTTGGGGACAAAAAAAGCGGGTCCGGCAGGACCCACCTCGGTAAAGGTGAACTGAAGATGACTTTGGGGGTCTCCCCCGGGGGATGTCAAGTGCGCTCGCCTCGGTCCCGGAGGAGGTTCCGCTTGCCCCCGGAGGGGCTTGGCCGAACCTTGGCGCCATGGCTGACGACAAAGTAATCTTCACGATGACAGGGGTCACGAAGTACTTCGAAAAGAAACCCGTTTTCCGTGATATTTCCCTTTCCTACTATTATGGGGCCAAGATCGGGGTCCTGGGCCTCAACGGTTCGGGGAAATCCACGCTGCTCAAGATCATGGCCGGGGAGGACAAGGAGTTCGATGGCGCGCTCAGTCAGGTCCCCGGCTACACGATGGGTTATCTGGCCCAGGAGCCGCGCCTCGACGAGCACCTCACCGTCCAGGCCTGCGTGATGCAGGCCGCGGGCCCGATGAAGGCCCTGCTCGAGGAATATGACGAGACGTTCGTGAAGGTGGCCGAGGTCGACGATCCCGCGGAGCAGGAGAAGATCCTGGCCCGCCAGGGCGAGATCCAGGCAATCCTCGACACCCGCGGCGGCTGGGACCTCGACGCCCGGCTCGAGATGGCGATGGAGGCCCTGCGCTGTCCTCCGGGCGACTCGCTGGTCTCGGCCCTTTCGGGCGGCGAGAAGCGCCGGGTGGCGCTTTGCCGGCTGCTGCTCATGGAGCCGGACATCCTCCTGCTCGACGAGCCGACCAATCACCTCGACGCCGATACGGTCGCATGGCTGGAGCGCCACCTGCAGGGTTACAAAGGGACGGTCATCGCGATCACGCATGACCGTTACTTCCTGGATAACGTCGCCGGGTGGATCCTCGAGCTCGACCGCGGGCGCGGCATACCCTGGAAGGGCAACTACTCGTCCTGGTTGCAGCAGAAGCAGCAGCGCCTCGAGATGGAAGAGAAGCAGTCCGCCGCGCGTACCCGCTCGATGGAGCGCGAGCGCGAGTGGGCCGCGGCCTCGCCTAAGGCGCGCGTGGCCAAGAACAAGGCCCGCCTCCGCGCCTACGAGCAGATGCTGACGCAGGACCAGAACCAGCAGGAGAAGGCGGCGGAGATCTGGATCCCGCCCGGTCCGAGGCTGGGCGGGGCCGTGATCGAGGCCCGCGGTCTTTCCAAGGGCTATGGCGACCGGGTGCTGATGGATGACGTCCATTTCTCGCTGCCGGCAGGAGGCATCGTCGGCGTGGTCGGGCCTAACGGCGCCGGCAAGACGACGCTTTTCCGGATGATCACCGGCCAGGAGAAGCCGGACAAGGGCTCCCTCACGATCGGCGAGTCGGTGAAGCTGGCTTATGTCGACCAGTCGCGCGA
>JBDKKH010000169.1:0-7227 GCA_039796215.1 Verrucomicrobiota bacterium | reverse complement strand
AAGGCGAGGAGGAGGATTCGCATGGGGTCCGCCTAATCAAACCCACCCAAAGGCCTTTCCAAGGCCTAAGTCTCGCCTTTTTCCCTTCCCTGCGGGGCCGACGGACGCTATCTTCCCCGTACAGTCATACATGAGCGTTCGCGCGGAGTAATCCGTGAGGAAAGTCCGGACACCACAGGGCAGGATTCCCGCCGCAAGTCGGGGCACGTCGCAAGACGTGACGGAAAGTGCCACAGAGAAGATACCGCCTCCTCCGCAAGGAACGAGGTAAGGGTGAAAAGGCGGGGTAAGAGCCCACCGCTCGAAGGGCGACCGACGAGGCAAGGTAAACCCAATCCGGTGCAAGACGAACAGGGACCGTCCGAGGCCGCCCGCCAAGGTCCCGGGTTGTCGCACCGCCGCAAGGCGGGTCCGCAAGGTCAGAGAAATGAGCGCTCAGGGGGTCGGCGAGAGCCGCCCCCGGACAGAATCCGGCTTATAGTGTGTGGCTTAAAAGACGGAGGGCCGAACGGAAACGTTCGGCCCTCCCCCGTCTTGCAAGCCTGTCCAGGCGCCTCAACCGCGCTGGACGATCGGGGCGTACTTGCGCTCGGTGTTGCCGACGTAGATCTGGCGAGGGCGGTGGATCTTCTGCTTCGGGGTCTCGGCGATCTCCTTCCAATGGGAGATCCAGCCGGGCATGCGGCCGATGGCGAAGATGACCGTGAACATCTCCGTGGGGATGCCGATGGCCTTGAGGATGATGCCCGAGTAGAAGTCGACGTTCGGGTAGAGGTTGCGCTGCTTGAAGTAGGGATCGTTGAGCGCGGCCTCCTCGAGGCGCATGGCGATGGCGAGGAGCGGGTCGTTGATGCCGAGCACCTTGAGGACCTTGTCGCACTGCGCCTTGATGATCTTGGCGCGCGGGTCGTAGTTCTTGTAGACGCGGTGACCGAAGCCCATCAGGCGGACGCTCTTCGTCTTGTCCTTGGCGTCGGCGATGAAGCGCGAGCCGTCGTCGCCGGAAGCGTGGATCTCCTCGAGCATCTCGATGACGGCCTGGTTGGCGCCGCCATGCAGCGGACCCCAGAGGGCGCAGACGCCGGCGGAGACGGACGGGAAGAGATTGGCGCCGCCGGAAGCGACCATGCGCACGGTCGAAGTCGAGCAGTTCTGCTCGTGGTCGGCGTGCAGGAGCAGGATGAGGTCGAGCGCGCGGGCGACTTCCGGATGCACCGCATACTCGACGTTAGGCTGCGAGAAAAGCAGGTGCAGGAAGTTCGAGCAGTAATCGAGACCCGGCTTGGGATACACCGGCGGCTGGCCTTCCTTGGAACGATGGGCCAGCGCGGCCAGCGTGCGCACCTTGGAGATCAGGACCGCGGCGGTGTCGTCGAACTTGGCCAGGTCATGGGTGCGCTCGTTGGTGCCGAGCTCAGGATAGTAGCAGCCGAGGGTGTTCAGGGTCGCGGAGAGCACGGCCATCGGATGGGCGTTGCCCGGGAAGCCGCTGAGGGCGATGCGGAGGCCTTCGTGGATCTGCGAGTTGTCGAGGATCCGGGCCTTGAAGGTCGTCAGCTGGGCGACCGTAGGAAGCTCGCCGTAGACGAGCAGGTAGGCCGTCTCGATGAAGTTGGACTTCTCCGCGAGCTCCTCGATGCCGTACCCGCGGTAACGAAGGATGCCCTTCTCTCCGTCGATGAAGGTCACCTTGGACTCGCAGGCGCCGGTGTTGGCGTAGCCGTCGTCGAATGTGATGTAACCGGTCTCGTCGCGCAGCTTGCGGACGTCGACGCCGCGTTCGCCTTCGGAGCCGACGACGATGGGGAGGACGATTTCTTTGTCGTCCAGTTTAAGGGAAGCTTGCTTGGAGGTCATGGCGGGGGGATTTCCGCCGAGGCATGAAGCAGCTTCAGCGGACCGCCAAAGTCAGGAAATTGCGGTAGAGTTGCAAGCCTTTGACCTGACTTTTCTCCGGATGGAACTGGGTCGCGAAGACCCGCCCTCGCCTCACCCCGCTGACGAAGGGTCCGGCGTAATCGGTCTCGCACCACACCAGGGAGGGGTCGGTCTCGGTGACCCGGTAACTATGGACAAAATAGAAAGGCTCCCCTTCGACGCGGAGTCCCTCGGTCAAAGGCGCGCCCGGCCGGAAGACCGCCTCGTTCCAACCCATATGGGGAATCCGCAACCCTGGGCGGGAAGGAAAGCGACGGACGACCCCGGGAAAGATGCCCAGCCCCGGGCGATCCGCCTCTTCCGAGCGTTCGAACAGGACCTGCAAGCCCATGCACACGCCGAAGAAAGGCCGGTCGGCGGCGATCCACTGTTTCAGGAAGGATTCGAAATCGTTACGGCGGATGCAGTCCATGCAGTCCGCCATCGCGCCCTGCCCCGGAAAGACCACCAGCTCGGCGCTCTCGGCTTCGGCCGGCGTCGCGGCCAGGAAGGCGTCGGCGCCGGCGGCGACCATGGCCCGGCTGACGCTGCGCAGGTTGCCCATGCCATAGTCGATGACGGCCACCCGCGGGCGGCGCGCTGTCCCGGAAGATTCCACGGTCAGGCCAGCGTACCCTTGGTGCTCGGCACCCGTCCGCCTTGGCGCGGGTCGACTTCCAGCGCCTCACGGAGGGCGCGGGCGAAGGCCTTGAAGAGGGCTTCCGCGATGTGGTGCGGCTCATCGCCGTACTCGAGCTTCAGGTGCAGGTTGCAGCCGAGGGAGTTGGCGAGGCCTTGGAAGAACTCGCGGACGAGGGCGATATTGAAGTCCTTCACCATGTAGTTGGTGATCTCGACCTGATAGACCATCATCGGACGGTTGCTCAGGTCGACGGCGCAACGGGCGAGGGTCTCGTCCATCGGCAGGATGAAGAAACCGTAACGGCGGATGCCAGCCTTGTCGCCGAGCGCTTCCTTGATCGCCTGACCCAGCACGATGCCGACGTCTTCCACGGTGTGGTGGTAGTCGACGTCGGTGTCGCCGCTGGCCTTGACCTTGAGGTCGACCATGGAGTGACGGGAGAAGAGCGTCAGCATGTGGTCGAAAAAGGCGACCCCGGTGGCGACTTCCGACGCGCCCGTCCCGTCAAGATTCACCTCGAGGGCGATCTTGGTCTCGGCGGTGTCCCGGCGGAGGCTGGCTTTGCGAACGACTGCGCTCATGCCTCCAGAAATCCCCGCGGAAGGGCCGGATGTCAACCTCCCCCTTCCATCCAGGCCGAGACGGCCTGCAGGAAGAGGTCGGTTTCCTGCTCCGTGCCGACGGAGACGCGCAGCGACTTCTCCGTCAGGCGATGGCCGGGGAAACGGCGGACGAGGATTTTGCGGGCGCGGAGGAACTCGAAACAATGCGCCGCGGTGTCCACGGAAGCGGCGCGCGCCGACGACACGGGCGCGGCGAGCACGAAGTTGCCCGCGGCGGGATTGACCTGCCAGCCCAGCCCGCGCAAAGCGGCGGCCAGGCGGTCGCGCGTGTCGCGCACCTGCGCGACGGTGACGTCGAGCCATTCTCGGTCGGCCAAGGCGGCCGACGCCGCGACCTGCGCGAGCCGGTCGAGATTATAACTGTCGCGCACCCGATGGAGGATCTCGGCGACGCCCGGCGGGCAGAGCGCGTAGCCGGCGCGCAGGCCGGCGAGCGCGTGCGCCTTGGACATCGTGCGCGTGACGACGACATTGGGCAGCTCGCGGGCGAGCGCGACGCAATCCTCCTCGGCGAACGCGGCGTAAGCCTCGTCGACGACCAGCAGCCCCGGGAAAGCCCGGGCGACGGCCCGGACGGTCTCCGGGGAGAAGGCGACCCCGAGCGGGGCGTTCGGATTCGTCAGGAAGAAAACGGCGGCCCCACAACGGGCGACGGCGTCGACGTCGACGCCGAGGGCCTCCGTGACCTCGACCTTGATCGCTTCAGCGCCCTGCGCCGCGGCCAGCACGGGATAGAGCGAGTAGCTCGGATTGAGCATCCCGATCGGGCGACCCGGGCCGGCGTAGGCCCGGATGATCAGGTTGAGGATGTCATCCGAGCCGTTGCCGGCGACGACCCGCGCGGCGTCGAAGCCATGGAAGGCGGCGACCGCCTCGCGCAAAGGCGCGGAGTCCGGCGAGGGATAGAGCCGCAACGCGGCCCCGTCGTTGACCAAGGCCAGCCGGATGGCCTCGAGCGCGCGCAGGCTGGGCGGATAGGGGTTCTCGTTGGTGTTCAGTTTGACCCATCCCCCGCCCTGAGGCTGTTCCCCGGGGACATAGGGCGACATGCCGGCGACATGCGGGTTGGCGGCGGGAAAAGAAGCGGGCATCAACGTAGCTTGAGTTTGGCGGCAGCGTAATCCTGCAGGAGGACGCGCGTGCGGACGGCGTCCGCCGAGGCGACGACGGCGTCGGCGAGCGCGCGCAATTCCTGGGAGGAAGAATGGCGGAGCACGAAGCGGGCCTCCGGCAAGGCGGCGGGAGTCATGCTGAGTTCATGCACGCCCAGCCCCAGGAGCAAGGGGCACCACAACGGGTCTCCGCCCAGTTCGCCGCAGACGGCGGCGGGGATGCCGCTTCGGTGGGCCGCGGCGAAGATCGCCGTCAACGTGCGCACGACGGCGGGGTGACAAGGGTCGTAAAGCGAGGCGACGCGCTGGTTGCCGCGATCGACCGCCAGGAGGTATTGCACGAGGTCGTTGGTGCCGACGCTGAAAAAATCCGACTCCGCCGCCAATTCATCCGCCACGACCGCGGCGGAAGGGATCTCGATCATCGCCCCGAGGCGGATCGGCTCGGCCGGCCGCACGCCTTCGCGGGCGAGTTCGGCTTCGACATCCCGGAAGACCGCCTTGGCCCGACGGAGTTCCTCGACCCCGGAGATCATCGGGAACATCACCAGCACCGGACCGAGCGCGGCGGCCCGGACGATCGCGCGCAGCTGGGGGCGGAAGATGTCGGGCCGCTCCAGGCAGAGGCGGACGGCGCGGTAACCCATGAAAGGATTGGCTTCGTCGGCGAGGTCGCCGAGGCGCTTGTCACCCCCGAGGTCGAGCGTCCGGAAAGTCACAGGACGTCCTTTCGCCGACCTCACGACTTCGGCGTATTCTTCGAACTGGGCCTGCTCGTCGGGCCAGCCGTCGAGACGCAGGTAAAGATTCTCCGTACGGTAAAGCCCGACGCCGCGGGCGCAGTAGGCCAAGGCGTCTTCCATCTCGGAAGGCGCCCCGATGTTGGCCAGCAGGCAGAACGCGGCTCCGTCGCTGGTGACGTCGGCCAAGGCGACCTCGCCGAGGACGCGGTCGCGACGCGTACGGATCGCCTGCTCCTTGTCGCGATACCCTTCGCAGGTCTCCGACGTGGGGTTGATGATGACGAGACCGGACTCGCCGTCGACCAGCAGGACATCGCCCTCCTCGACCGACTCCATCAGGCGCTTCACCCCCACGACGGCCGGGACGTCGAGCGCCCGCGCCATGATGGCCGAGTGGCTCGTGCGCCCGCCCTCCTCGGTCACGAACGCGAGGACGCCGCCGTCGTGCAGGCCGGCGGTGTCGGAAGGCGTCAGGTCACGGGCCGCCACCACATGGTGCTTCGCGGCGAGACCGACCCTCTCTGGCTGGCTCCCGAGAAGCTGACCGAGCACCCGTCCGGTGACGTCGCGGATATCCGACGCCCGCTCGCGAAGGAAGTCGTCGTCCATCTTCTCGAAGATCTCGATGTAACGTTGCGCGACCTCTTGGAAACAGCACTCGATATTAAGTCCAGTGCGACGGACCTCCTTCGTCACGTCGTCGATGAGGGCGACATCCTCGAGGACGAGGAGATGAGCGTCAAAGATGGACGACTCCGATGCGTTGAGCTTGCTCGCCACGTCATCCCGCAGCTGGGCGATCTCCCGGCGGGTGGCGACCAGAGCGGCCTCGAACCGGCGCAGCTCGGACTCGACGTCCGCGACCTGCTCGCAGGCGACGATGGCCATGCCTTTCATCAGAGGGTAGACCGGACCACGAGCCACGCCAGGCGCGGCCGCGATGCCTTGGAGACGAACCTCCGGCCTTTGGTTTACGGCCTTCATCCTGCATCTATTGACCGCCCACGCGGGCAGGAAGCAAGGACGGACTCAGGCCCGGACTTCCCTTGCCGGCGTGCCATCGGCCTGGACGGCAGGCTCGGGTGCCACCAGGTTGGGCATGTCCGGCTGCGCTGACTCGACGAGCTGCGAAAAGTCGGTCTCCTGCACGATCGAGTCGATATCCGAAAGCGCCGGCATCTCGGTGGCGCCGATAACCGGCTCCGAGGATGCCGAAGGCTCCATATACCAGAGCAGCCCGGAATACTGGGCGGGGATGGTCACCTGCAACTGGACCAACACCAAGGCGAGCAAGCAGAGATGGGCGCAGAAACGCCCGAAGCGCTGCGCGTAAGCCTGCAACCCGAGCGTGACGCCGGAGAAAGAACGGTCCTCCCGGAGACCGAGGGCGGCGACCTGCGCGCGATGGAGTCTGACCAAGGAATGGAAGCGGGCAGTCAGCTGGGCCGAGCCGCCCAGCACCGATCGCAGCCGAGCCACTTGCTCCTTGGTGGCGGCCCCCTCGAGGTAGACGGCGACCAGCGCGTCGAAATCAGAGGGGTTCATGCGCGAAACTCCGTTCCCATCAGTTCGCGGAGGGCCTCGCGAGCGCGGTTGATGCGACTCTTGACGGTACCGATGGAAAGGCCGAGATCTTCGGCGATTTCTTCGTAGGACATGTTACGCACGTTCCGCATCGTCAGGATACGAGCGTGTTCCGGCTTCAATTGTTCCATGCACTCGGCGACTTTCTCGACGAATTCGTTGTGCTGGGCCTCGTGGCCGGGACCTTGGGCGCCGTCCGAAAGGATGTCATGCAGCGTCGCCCCCGGATCGTCGCCGAGGTCGGCGTCGAGCGACATCGACTGGTCGCGCTTACGGCGGCGCCAATACCAGTATCGGTTGCGGGCGAGATTGGTGCCGATCTGGTGGATCCAGGTGGAGAAAGTGGCCGTGCCGCGGAAAGAGGCCAGGACGCGGTGCGCCCGGATGAACGTATCCTGCGTGATCTCCTCGGCGTCCTGACGGTTTCGAAGCAAAGAGAACACCTTCGCGAAGATCCGGCCCTGATACTTGAGCACCAACTCATTGTAGGCCGAGAGATCCCCCTGACGGGCGCGGTCCAAGGCGGACTGGTCGGCTTCGGTTTCCATGGCGGAGGTTCGGGTCGGAAAGCGAGCCGGGGCGTGGCGCACAATCCTTGAGACGTA
>JBDKKH010000168.1:0-6031 GCA_039796215.1 Verrucomicrobiota bacterium | reverse complement strand
AAGGCCGCGGGTGCGGCGCCCCGACGGGCAGGTATGCGATGCGGACGACGGACGACTCGCCGGCCGGAGCGATCCGGGCGACGGCATGGCCTTCGAGATGCTCCACCTTAGCCGCGCCCTGGGCATCGATCTGGGCCGCGTAGGCCGACCTGCCGAGCAGGACCGTCAGACCCTTGGCGGACGGCGCGACCTCCAGCGTACGCACCACGAACTGTACTTCGTCGGCGGTGACGACCTCCGCCGTCTCATCGACGGCCACGCCAGCCACGTCCCAGCGGACCACGAGGGAGTTACCCGCGCGATGGAAACCCAGGAAGCGCGGCTGACCGGAAGGCAGCGGACCGAAACCTTGGCGAGGCGTGAGCGCCACCGCGTCGGAGCCCGGCATGAATCCGGCGAAATCACCCGTCAGGAAAATCGTGTCGCCGATGGCGCTCGGATACTCTCCGCGCGACATCAGGTTCATCTCGGTGGTGAAACCTCCCGACCAAGCCCCGATCGGACGGCAGAGATCGAGGTCGTAGGCGATGCCCTTCTTGCCGTCGTCCCCGAGCCGGACGGCCAGGCCCTTCAAGCCGGTCGCTTCGGTCGTGCCGTTCTTATTCCGCTGGCCCACGCCCACCGTGCCGAGGACCCATGACCCCGGCGCTTCGGCCACGGGCGGCTTCGGCGCCCGCTTGTCGTCAGGCTTCTTGGCCTGACCGTACAACATTCCCACCGACAAAAGCAGGGCGACAAGGGTCGAACGCATAGACAAAGATGAATAGGGATTGTTCCGAAGACAGGAACCGAAAAATAGGGTGCGTCTCAGCCCCGGATTAGACCCCCTTAAGCCGCATGACACCTTAGGTTATTTAGGCGGCTTTTTCCCTAAGAACACATTGCATGAGCCTGAACAAACCCTACTATTAAGGCATCAGTCAAATGCGTCTTCCCCGCTTCATCGTCCTCGCCGCCGCTTGCCTCTCAGGGGCTCTCTCCGCTTCCGCCGAGAAAGTGCAGTTCAACCGCGACATCCGGCCGATCTTTTCCGACACCTGCTACGCCTGCCACGGACCCGACGAGAACAAGATCAAGGGCGGCCTGCGCCTCGACTCGCTCGACGCCGCCCGCAAAGGCGGCAAGTCCGGCGATCCGGCCATCATCCCGGGCGCCCCGGAGAAGAGCGAAGTGATGAAGCGCCTGCGGACCGACGATCCGGACGACCATATGCCTCCGGCCGAGTTCCACAAGGTGCTGACGAAGGACCAGATCTCCCTCGTGGAACGCTGGATCAAGGAAGGCGCCGAGTACCAGGGCCATTGGGCCTTCCAGACCCCGGTCAAGCCGGCCGTCCCCGCCATCCCCGCCGGCGGCAACGCGATCGACGCCTTCCTCGCCGGACCGCTCGCCGCCAAGGGCCTGACGCCTAATCCGGAAGCCTCTAAGACCACCCTCCTCCGCCGCGCCGCGCTCGATCTGACGGGCCTCCCGCCTTCCGACGCCGACCTCCAGGCCTTCCTCGCCGACAACTCGCCCGACGCCTGGTCGAAGGCCCTCGACCGTCTCTTCGCCCTGCCCGCTTACGGCGAACATATGGCCGCGCAGTGGCTCGACTTCGCCCGCTACGCCGACAGCAACGGCTTCCAAAGCGACACGACCCGCACGATGTGGCCTTGGCGCGAATGGGTGATCAACGCCTTCAACCGCAACCTGCCCTTCGACCAGTTCACGGTCGAGCAGCTGGCCGGCGACCTGCTGCCGGGAGCGACCGACGAACAGATCCTGGCCACCGGCTTCAACCGCAACGCCCGTCTCAACGGCGAGGGCGGCCGCATCGTCGAGGAATGGTTCGCCGAGACGGTGATCGACCGCCTCGAGACCACCGGCTCGACCTGGATGGCGCTCACGATGAACTGCTGCCGCTGCCACGACCATAAATACGACCCGATCAGCCAGAAGGAATTCTTCCAGCTGTTCGCTTACTTCAATTCGATCGAGGAAACCGGCGTGCTCGGCGAGTTCGGCGGCGCCGCGATGAATCGCCAAGGCGGCAACACCCCGCCGCTCCTGACCATCATCGACCCGGCCGACAAGCAGAACGAAGCCGCGGCCGTCCGCCTCGTGAAGGAAGCCGAAGCCGCCCTCGCGCGCGCGCCCAAGGTCACGCCCGCCCAGCAGACGGCCTGGGAAGACGGCCTGCGCAAGCAGCTGGCGTCGGCGCAACTCGCCTGGACGCCGTTCGCGGTCAGCTCGGCGACCAGCGCCGGCAAGGCCACGCTGACGAAGCAGTCGGATGGCAGCTGGCTCGCCAGCGGCAAGAATCCGCCCAACGACACCTACGTCGTCGCCGGCAAGGCCGAGAAAGGCCGCCTGTCGGCCATCCTCCTCGAAGTGCTGCCGGACGCCTCGCTGCCCACCGGCAGCCTCGGCCGCAACAGCAACGGGAACTTCGTCCTGGGCGGAGTCGACGTGGAACTCACCGCGCCGGACGGCAAGAAGACCAAGCTGGCGTTGCGCCACGCCGAAGCAGACTTTGAACAGAGCAACTGGTCGATCGCCGCCTTGGTCGAACCCACGAAGGCGATGAAGAAGAAGCCCGCCAACGCCCCGAGCAAAGGCTGGGCTCCGGGGGGCAACGACCCCGCCAACCGCGTACCCCGCAAGGCCCTCTTCGTGGTGACGCCCACCATGGTCGCCGCCGACTCCGTGCTGACGGTCAGACTTCGGCACGACGCGCTGGCCGACCACAACATCGGCCGCTTCCGCCTCAGCACCTCAGGCGCCGAACCCGCCGTCCTCTCGGTCAAGCCCGCCGCGGAGACCGGTGAGCTGCGCACGCTGCTCGCCAAGGCTCAGGGCGCACGCAACGACAACGACCGCAAGCGCCTGGCGCAGCTCTTCGCCGAGAGTCCGGCCCACCCCCACGCCACCCTGCGCGCCCAACTGACGGCGGCCCGCGAGGAACTGAAGACCCTCCAGGCCAAGGGACTCGCCGTGATGGTCATGAAGGAACTGCCTAAGCCGCGCGACGCCTTCGTCCTCCTGCGCGGCGAATACGACAAGATCGGCCCGAAGGTCGAACGCGCCCTCTTCCGCGCCCTGCCGCCGATGCCCGCCGGCGAACCGAACAACCGGCTCGGCCTCGCTCGCTGGCTGGTCAACGGCAAGCACCCGCTGACCGGACGCGTCTGGGTCAACCGCGCCTGGGAACGCTTCTTCGGCATCGGCCTGGTGAAGACCTCCGAGAACTTCGGCTCCCAAGCCGAATGGCCCAGCAACCCCGAGCTGCTCGACTGGCTGTCGGTCGAATTCGTCGAGCGCAAATGGGACATGAAGGCGATGCATAAGCTGATCCTCTCGAGCGCGGCCTACCGACGCAGCGCGGCGGTGACTCCCGCGATGCTGGAGAAGGACCCCGACAACCGCCTGGTCGCCCGCGGCCCCCGCTTCCGCCTGCCGGCCGAAGTCATCCGCGACCAGACGCTCTGGTCTTCCGGCCTGCTCATCGGCAAGCTCGGCGGCCCGAGCGTGAAACCGTACATGCCCGAGGCGGTCTGGGACGAGACGAGCGTCTACGGAGACATGCGTAATTACAAGGCGGACACCGGCGAAGGCCTTTACCGCCGGAGTCTTTACACGATCTGGAAACGTACGGCCGCGCCTCCGTCGATGCTGCTCTTCGACTCGCCGGGACGCGAAGTCTGCACGGTGAAGCGCTCGCGCTCCAACACCCCGATGCAGGCGCTGTCGCTCCTGAACGAGACGACCTACGTCGAAGCCGCGCGCAAGCTCGCCGAAATGACGCTCCGTCAGGGCGGCGATGCCGACGCCCGCCTGGCCTGGATGTTCCGTCGCGTGCTCCGCCGCGACGCCACCCGCGACGAGCTCGCCCTCCTCCGCAAAGGGCTCGACCGCCGGCTTGCCACCTACGCCGCCGACGCCTCGCTCGCCCCCAAGCTTCTGGCCACCGGCCTGAGCCCGGTGCCCGCCGACCTCGACCGCTCCCAGCTCGCCGCTTGGACCGTCACCGCCAACTCCCTCCTCAACCTCGACGAAACCGTCACCCGCGAATGAACTGCAACGACCGTCAATTCATCGGCCTCGACCAGGCCACCCGCATGGCCCTGTCCCGCCGCACCTTCATCAAGGGTTCGGCCGGCGGCATCGGCCTCGCCGCCCTCGGCTCGCTGGTCGGGTCTCCGGGCTTCGCCGCCAACCCCGGCCTGGGCTTCCCCGACTTCAAGCCGAAGGCCAAACGCATCATCTACCTGTTCCAGTCCGGGGCTCCGTCCCAGATGGACCTCTTCGACCCGAAGCCGGAAATGGCCAAGCAGCGCGGCAAGGACCTGCCCGAAAGCATCCGCAAAGGGCAGCGACTGACCACGATGACCTCCGGGCAGAAAGGCTTCCCGATCGCGCCCTCGATCTTCAAGTTCAAGCAGTACGGCCAATCCGGCAACTGGTTCAGCGAGCTGATCCCGAACATCGCCTCGAAATCCGACGAGTGGTGCGTGGTGCGCGGGATGCACACGGAAGCGATCAACCATGACCCGGCGATCACGTTCATGCAGACGGGCTCGCAGCTCGCCGGCCGGCCGAGCATCGGCTCCTGGGCGGCTTACGGTCTCGGCAGCGAAAACGCCGACCTGCCCGCCTACGTGGTGATGTCGTCCTTCGGCAGCGGCCGTCCCGACGACCAGCCGCTCTACGACCGCCTCTGGGGCGCGGGCTTCCTCCCGTCCAAGCTCCAGGGCGTCAAGCTGCGCAACAAAGGCGAGCGCGTGCTCTACCTGAAGGACCCCGACGGCATCCCGCGCGCCGTCCGCCGCGAACAGCTCGACGAGATCGCCGCCCTCAACAACCAGCGCCACGGCGCCCTGGGCGACCCCGAGATCCAGACGCGCATCTCGCAATATGAGATGGCCTTCCGCATGCAGACGAGCGTGCCCGACCTGCTCGACCTCTCCAAGGAGCCCCAGCACGTGCTCGACCTCTACGGACCGGACGTGAAGCGCCCCGGCTCCTATGCGTCGAACTGCCTGCTGGCCCGCCGCCTGTGCGAGCGCGACGTGCGCTTCGTGCAGCTCTTCCACATGGGCTGGGACCACCACGGCGGCCTGCCCAAGGCGATCAAGGGCCAGTGCGCCGACACCGACAAGGCGACCGCGGGCCTGCTCACCGACCTCAGGCAGCGCGGCCTGCTCGACGACACGCTGGTGGTCTGGGGCGGCGAATTCGGTCGCACGATCTATTCGCAAGGCGCGCTCACGGAGACGAACTACGGTCGCGACCACCACCCGCGCTGCTTCACGGTCCTGATGGCCGGAGCCGGCGTCAACAAGGGCACGACCTACGGCGAGACCGACGACTTCAGCTACAACATCACGAAGGATCCGGTCCACGTCCATGACCTGAACGCGACCATCCTCCACCTGATGGGCGTCAATCACACCCGCCTGACCTACCGTTACCAGGGCCGCGACTTCCGTCTCACCGACATCCACGGCGAAGTCGTCAAGAAGCTGCTGGCCTGACCGTCCGCCCGGCCCCCGTCGCCGACGCGCGCCGGGGGACCGTGGCTCAGGCGCGGCGGGTAAGCCGGAACGAGCGGTAACTCAGCTCGCCGCTGACGGCGTCCCGATGAAGCCGCGAGCCCTTCACGCCGGCGAAGTCCAAGGCCAGCCCCCGCAGGAAACGCGGCAAGGCCTGCTCGATCATGGCGACATAACGAGGGGTGTTGAGCTCCATGCCGCGCACGACCTCGGGATTGATGAGCCGCATCTCATCGAGTCGCAGCCGCGGATGCGCCGCCAGGGCCGCGACCCACTCGTCGACGCCGCCCCGGTAGCGCAGGTCGGCATGCAGGAAACTCCCGCCCGGCTTCAGCACCCGCGCGACCTCTGCGACGAATCCCGGGAAATCGGGATAGCAATGCGAAGCCTCGACGTTGACGACGACATCGAACGACGCATCCGGGAACGGCAGCTTCTGGGCGTCGCCGACGATGAAACGCAGGCCGGCCGACCGATGCCGCCGCTCGCAGTGCCGG
>JBDKKH010000167.1:0-5123 GCA_039796215.1 Verrucomicrobiota bacterium | reverse complement strand
TGGCGAGCGTCTTGGTCTCCTTGTACACGCCGATGATGAACCGCTTCGGCTTCATCGAGATCGGCGTGACGTAGCTGCAGATGTTAAGGTTCCCTTTTCCGTGGGCGGTCGTGGCCAGGCTGAAGATCGGACCGTCGACCCGGTTCCAAGGTTTTACGCGAATGCCAGGCATGGGATTGGTTATGGATACCCGAAGGGTGGTTGTTTGTTCCCTTTTATCCTGTCCGCGTCAACCCATGGTGATTTATATAGCCTTAAGGCGAAGTCCGCCGCCCGCCCGACCGACGATGAAAACGCTCCTAGCTCTGCACGGCTTCACCGGAGAAAGCGCTGATTTCACGGCGCTTAAGGCCCGGCTTTCACCGACGACCGTCCTGCGCGCACCCGATTTTCCGGGGCACGGCGAACATCGACTCCAAAGGAATCCATTGGAATATACGATAGAAGCGCACCTCGCGACAATCACCCGGGCGGCCGCCGGCGACAAGGTGACCTTGCTAGGGTATTCGATGGGCGGACGCCTGGCGCTGCACTGGGCGCTCGCGCATCCGGAACAAGTCGAGCGACTGATCCTGGTCGGCGCGAGCCCGGGACTGGCGTCCGATGAAGCCCAGGCGGAACGCCGGCTCGCCGACGCGACGCTCGCCGAATTCATCCGCACCCGCGGGCTGGCGGCTTTCCTGAAGTACTGGCACAACCAGACGTTCTTCCAGCCGATGCTCGCGCTGCCGCCGGCGCAGCTGTCACCGATCCTCGAGCGCCGCGCCCAGAACGACCCGGAGGGACTGTCGCTGAGCCTGCGGCACGTAGGCACCGGCAGCCTCCCTTCGCTCTGGCCGCGTCTCAAGGAGATCCGCTGCCCGGTCGACCTGGTCACGGGCGAGATGGACGTGAAATTCACGCGCCTGGCGCACGAGATGGGCGCCCACCTCGGCAGAGCCCGCCATAGCCTCATCGAAGGCGCCGGTCATGCGGTCCACCTGGAACGCCCCGGCGACCTGGCGATGCTGGCGGACGCTTAGGCGAACACGCCCAACTGCGGCTTGGCCCGATTACCGATTTCCATCGGCCGTCCCGCCGGAGTCAGGATCTCGGTCTGCACGGGCAGGCCCGCGGCATGGGCGATCGTCGCGTGGAGGCTGCCCGGCGTGACGCCGTCGGCCTCCGGGGCGTGACCCTTGGCGTCGCTGGCGCCATGCACGAATCCGCGACGCACGCCGCCGCCCGCGAGGACGGTCGAGAAGACGAGCGGATGGTGTCCGCGGCCGCCGCCTTCGAACGAAGGCTTCCGCCCGAACTCGGTCGCGACGACGACGAGCGTGGACTCAAGCAGGCCCTTGGACTCGAGGTCCTGGATGAGCGTCGCGAAGACGCGGTCGAAGTCGCCGCCGACATCCTCCATGCGGTCGTCCAGGCTGGCGTGCATGTCCCAGCCGCCGTGGGCGACCTCGACGAAACGGACGCCGTTCTCGACCAGGCGGCGGGCGAGCAGGCAACCCTGGCCGAACTTGCTCTTGCCGTAGCGGGTCCGCACGGCGGCGGGCTCGGCCGAAAGGTCGAAGGCCTTGAGGTCCGAGCTCTTCATGAGCTGGAAGGTGGTCTCGTAGAATTCGTCGTAAGCCTTGACGTTCTCATCAAGGGCCGGTCCGGCCGAAGCGGCGTCCATCTTGCCGAGCAGCGCGGCGCGCTTGGACATGACCGACTCGTCGACGGGGCTCTTGGTGTCCAACAGTCCGTCTTCGGGATTGAGGATCGGCAGCGGCGAGAACGCCGCCGGGAACCAGCCGTTGCCGTGGTTGGCCGAGCGATTGACGGTGACCGAGGACGGCAAAGTCTTGTGGCTGGCTCCGAGGAAGTGCTGGGCCCAGGCGCCCAAGGTGGGGTGCTGGACGCTGCCGCGCTGCTCGAAACCGGTGCGCATGAGGTAGGCGGCCGAGGCATGCACGCCGACTTTGGCGGTCATGGAACGGATGACGGTGATCTTGTCGCTCACCTTGGCGGTCTCGGGGAGGTAAGACGTCAGCTGCATGTCGCCCTTGGCCGAGACGATGCTGCCGGGGCCCTTGGAGGCGCCGGCCTTGGGATCGAAGGTGTCGATGTGCGACATCCCGCCGTTGAGCTGCAGGAAGATGACGTGCTTGGCCTTGCCGAAGCCGGGGAGGCCGGCGTTGGGCGCCTTGACGGCGTCCTTCTTTTCGGCGGCGACCGCGAGGCGCGTGAAGCCGGGCAGCACGCTCAGGCCGAAGGCGGCGAGGGCGCACTTCTCGATGAAGCGACGGCGGTCTTCAGGCTGACGGAGCAGATCGGTGGAGTGCGAGGGGTTCATGGGACGAAAAGGAATTCACGGGTGTTGGCCAGGACCCAGGCCAGGTCGCCGGGTGCGAGCCCGTCGGCGAACGCGGCCTTGGCCGTGGCGAGCTCCGCGGCCGTCGGACGGCGCGACAGGAAGGAAAGGTAAAGCGAGCTGATCAGCCCTTCGGGCGTCTTCGCGGCCGTCGCGGCGATGATCGCTTCGGCCCGCGGGTCATCGACGAGCCTGGCGACCGATCCGTTCATCATCTGGAGGACCTGCGGGACGCTGCCGTCGTTGGTGGCGGAATCGGCCAGCAGGCGGTCGCCCTGCCCCCACAGCCGCAGGAAGTGCGTCTCGGGAGCGGGCTGCGGAAGCTCGCTGGCGCGGGCCAGGAGCAGCGAGAAACGGCTGACGGGCTTGTCGCCTTCATAGCCGTTGGCGAGACCGAGCATGGAGCCGCCCGAGGCCTTCTTGCCCGCCGCGCCCTTGCCGCCGGCGAAGGCCTTCTTGGTCCGGTCGACGGCGTTGCGTACTTCGGCGAGCGTGACCTTGCCCGCCGGCAGCGCCATGGCCTTGAGATCGTCGCCGCGACGGAGCAGGACGTTGTCGGCATAAGTGCCGACGGCGGTGACGATGAGGCTGTCCCAGGCCTGCTCGGCGGTGAGCCGGCGCACGACAGGTCCGTTGAAGAGATACTTGGCCTTGCCGAGATCAGGCGTCGGGCTGGCCGCGGCCTGGTAGGTCTTGGAATTGTAGATGACGCGCTGGACCTCCCGGAGATCGAACTTGGCCGCCTTCATGATGAAGGTGAGGTGCGCGAGCAGCTCGGGGCTGCTGGCCTGCGAGAGGTCGTCGATGTCGCCGAGAGGCTCGATGACGCCGAGGCCGAAAGCCTTCTTCCAGACGCGGTTGGCGATGTTGGTCGCGAAGCGGGGGTTCTGCGGGCTGGTCAGCCAGCGGGCGAACTCATCGCGCAGCTTGGCCGGGTCCTTGATGCTGACGTTATAAGCCGGCAGGGACTTGTCCGTCTTGGCCCAGGCGATGAGGGCCGGCGCCACGGCATCCCCCGGCTTGGCATCCTTGTATTTATAATCCTTGGGCAGGACCAAGGTCTGCTTGGCGCGGTCCTCGAGGCGGAGGGCGTTCATTTCCGCGATCCGGCGCACGGCGCCCTTGTTCAGGGTTTCGTCCGCCTTGGCGGCGCGCTGGACCTCCCGGAGCACGGCCTCGTTCTTGCCGTCCGTGGCGCCGAAGAAGGCGGCCATCTGATAGAATTCCTTCTGTGTCCATTCGGCCAAGGGATGGTCATGGCACTGGGCGCACGCCATGTTGGTCCCCAGGAAAGTGGTCATGAGGTTCGAGACGCCGTCCAGGGGCATCTCGGCGTCGAACAGCATGAAGCCCGTCGCGCCGTCGTCGCACAGCCGGCCGTCCGCGGTGAGCATCTCGTAGACGAGGCGGTCCCAGGTCGCGTTGGCCGCCAAGCGCGCCTTGAGCCAGTCCTCGAACGCGAAAGCGGGGACGCCCTTGCCGAAGGTGTCCTTGACGCGCAGGAGATCGGCGAGCCAGTTGAACATCTGCATGGTGTAACCCGGCGAGAAGACGAGCTCGTCGATCAGCCGGGCGCGCTTGTCGGGCGCGGGATCATCCAGGAAAGCCGCGGCCTCCTTGGCCGTGGGGATGCGACCCGCGGCGTCGAGGTAGATGCGCCGCAGGAACTGGGCGTCGGTGGTGAGCGGGTTGGGGCGCTGGTCGTTGGCGGCCAGGACGGCGCCGACGAGACGGTCCACGTCGACCGCGGCCGAGGTGATGACTTCGCGGCTGAAACGACTGATGCGTCCGCGGTCGAGGCAGCTCCGCGCGAACTCGACGTCAGCCGGGACGAGCAGGTCCGTCCGGAAATGGTACGTGCGTCCGTCGCGGGTCTGGATGGTGATGAAATCTCCGGAGAGCCCGCAGAACTGGGCGTCGACCTTACGCCCCTCCTTGTCCGTCCAGACATGCCAGATCGGCGCGCCCTCCCGGACGGTGTCGACGGGGCGAACGGCCACCGACGGAGCCTTGATCACCGGACCGTCCTTCGCCGCCTTCTTCTCCGCGGCGCTCAGAGCGACGGACAGGCCGCTGAAGAGGACCATGGCGATAAATGGACGCATAAGGGGTGTTTCTAAGGATAGTACCCCATGGCTACAGAATAGTTTCATAACAGAGGCCGTAAACCATGCCCCGGCCGGAAGCCTCCTTGGTTGCCATGGGGTGCCGTGAGCCTAGTCTGCCCACCGCTCGTCGCCCGATGAATCCGCTGCCTCATATTCGTCCCCCCGGCGTCGACCCCCGGCCGCGGCTCAAGGCCTTCCGGGTCCTCGGGATCGACCTAGGGACGACCAACTCGACCGTGGCCGAGGTGACCTGGTCGCCGCAGTCGCCGGACAGCATCTCGGTCGCCCAGTGCGTCGAGGTCGCCCAGCCGACCCTGAGCGGCGATTTCACGTCGGTGCTCGTGCCTTCGGTCGTGAGCCATCTCGCCGACCGGCAGTTCGTCGGCGAAGGCGCCCGCCGCTGCCTGTCCCGCTCGGTGGAACTGGGTCTGCGACCGAACGCCAACTACCTCGCCGAAGCCAAGAACGAGATGGGCATCGGCCGGACCTACCCTCAGGCGAAATCCGGCTGCCGCACGCCCGCCGAGATCTCGGGCCAGGTCCTCCGCTTCCTGCGGGACCAAGTCCCGGGCAAGACCGCGCGCACGGTGGTCACCGTACCGGCGTCCTTCCAGATCACGCAGCGCGAGGACACCCTCCTGGCGGCCGATCTCGCGAGCCTCGACCTCGGC
>JBDKKH010000166.1:0-2827 GCA_039796215.1 Verrucomicrobiota bacterium | reverse complement strand
AGCCCCAATAGGCGTTGATGAAGGGTCGGCAGACCCAGGTAAGCGCGGCCGGCAAGGCCAGCACCACCCCGGACAGAGGCAGCTGGAAGCCGACGAGGTAGATCGATAGCAGCGAGGATTTCTCCGGCGAGGCCAACATGGCCGAGAACCCGAGGCAGACCACGGACATCGAGACGCAGCTGGCCGACAGGACGGCGAGCTGCTCGAACCAAGGCCCGGGGAAGTTGCAGATGATCTTGACGAAGAAGCCCATCCAGACCCCCTGCCCGATCGCGATCAGGGACACGAAGACGATCTTGGACAACGCATAGGACCACGGACGCAGCCCGATCATGCGCTCCTTCTCATAAAGGACGCGCTCGGCGGAGATTTCCCGTCCGCCGTTGTTCGCCCCCATCAAGGTCAGCAAGATGACCTGGAACATCACGAGGCCGGCGGCGAGGCCCGCCAGCTGGGCGTTGGACATCTGCACCCGCAAGGCCTGCTGGACCTCCTCCATCGAGGCCATGTTGCGGTCCATGGGGATCTTCAGGACATCCCACGTCCCTTCGAGGTTGAAGATGATGACGAGCAAGGGGAACCCGAAGGTGATCGCGAGCGTGAGCCCAAGGTAACCGGTGTCGCGGAAGAATAAACGCAACCGCCGCGCCATGAGCGTGCCGAACTGCGAGACGCCGCCCGGGACCACCGGTTCGGGCAACGGGGTGAGTTCCGGCGAAGCGCCTGCCTGGATGGTCGCGGCCTCATAGGCGCCGGGATGCTCCGCCTGATGGATCGCCCAGCGCTCCCGCCACGAGGCGAGGTCAGAGGCGTTCAGGACTTCGTACAAGCGGAGGGCGTCCGGGACGCGGAAATAAGTCAGCAGGTCCGCCGGCGCCCCCTGGAAGACGACATCGCCCTGATAGACGACCGTGACCCAGTCGAACTGATCGAGCTTGCCGAGATTATGGATGATGCAGACGAAGCTTTTGCCGCTGTTCTCAGCCAGCTCACGCAGCACCGCGAGGATCTGGTCCTCGGAATGGGGATCCAGCCCCGAGGTCACCTCATCGCAGACCATGCAAGGGGGGTCGAGCGTCAGTTCCAGGCCGAGTGAGAGGCGGCGAAGCTGTCCGCCGGAAAGCGCCGAGACGCGCTTGTCGCGGTGCGGCGCCATGCCGGTGACCCCGAGGACGGACTCCAATCGGCGCGCCCGTTCGGCGGCATCCGGCACGGCCAGCTGGAGGGCGTACTCCAAAGACTCGGCGACGGTCAGCTGAGGCTGGGCGGCCGTGAATTGAGGGGCGAAACCGACCTTGCCGACCAAGTCCTCGGTGCAGGTGATGGGCTGACCGGCGAGGCGCGCCTCCCCGGTCGAAGGCAGGATGCCGAGGATGGCCTTCATCAAGGTCGTCTTACCGCAACCCGAGGGGCCGATGACGGCGTTGAGCCCGCGGGGCAGGAAGCGGGCGTTGGCTCCGTCGAGGATGACCGGGCCTTCGGCGCCCGCCCGCACGGTTAGATTCTCGCAACTCAGCATCGCAAGTAACCTTGCCTCATCGCGGCCTTGGGTAAAGGCTTAACCCATGAGACCCCTCGCGCTCGCCGCCCTGCTCTTCGCCGCTTCCGTCCCGCAAGCCGACGCCCTGCAGATGTCCAAACGGGCGATCCGCAATCAGGGAGTCTTCGGCATCAAGGTCGCCAATACCGACATCGCCTTCTACGGCCGCGCCGACGCCATCCTGTCCGTTTCATTCCAGGAGTACACCACCGGAACCTTCATCGTGTCCGAAGTCGTGATCGACATGAAGGAGTCCCCCCAGCAGCTCCGCATCTACCACGCCCGCCCGCCTGGCACCGCCGACGTGGGTAATCGCGCCAACCGCGCGAGCGCCGCGAATTCGCAGAACCGCGGGCTTGATCCCAAGGAAGCCAGCCGGCTGCCGATCCCCGGCCAGCTCGCGGCGGTGGAAAGCAAACTCAACAACGTGATCTCCGGCGCGACCAGCGACCTGGTGGTCAAGTCCTACCCCGTCACCACGCACGCGAAAACCGTGGAAATGGTCGCCTCCTCCCGCGCCGAACTGCTCACCCTCCACTCTCGCCTGATCAGCCTCTTCACCGGCAGCGAGGTCGACGCCACCGAGGGGTCCTCGGTCGAAGGCGCCAACAACGCCGCCGCCGCGGCGGCCGGCGGAGCCCAGGCCGCCAAGATCAAGATCACCCAGATCGGCGGCGTCCTCTTCACCTTGGAATAATCGGCCGCCGCGGCCGGCCCGGACGCTCCGTTCGCTCGACAACGGTTGAGGTCGAGGCTTATAAAGGCCTACCCCATGCGCCTCCCTACGCTGCTTCTGTTCGTCCTTGGCTCGTCGTGCCTCGCCGGCCCGCTCCTACCGAAACCGGTCCGCCAGGCGCAGATCATGGACGCGCCGGCGACCGACATCCGCGGCGCCAAGATCGAAGCCGACCCGGCGTTCGCGGCCACCGCCGCCCGGCTGCGCTCGCAGCTCGGCGAAGGCGGCAAGTCGCTGATCCAGCTCATCAAGGTCGACGGCCCCGTGCGCGGCTTCGAAGTCGGCGAGGAAGGCTACGTCATCGAGGCCCATCCGGGCCAGCCGATCCGCCTCCATGCGCGGACCGACGCCGGAGCCTTCTACGGCGCCGTCACGCTGCGCCAGCTGGCTTACGAAGGGAGCGACCGCGGACTTTACGTCCCCCCCGGCGACGTGATGGACCGTCCGCGCTTCGGCTGGCGCGGACTGATGCTCGACGACGCCCGCCACTTCATGGGCAAGGCCCAGGTGCTGCGCATGCTCGACCTGATGGCGATGCACAAGCTCAACAC
>JBDKKH010000165.1:0-3352 GCA_039796215.1 Verrucomicrobiota bacterium | reverse complement strand
TAGTCCGTATGCACGTGGAGGTGCACGAAGTCTCGGCTGATGGTTTCCGGGTCGGCCATGCGGGACGGGGATAATAGGGAGCCGTCGGAGGGCAGGGGAAGGCATTAATCCGGCGGGTTATCCGCGGACTTGCTCACAGCGGGGTCTTGCCAATTTGCGGACGGCTGGCTCGGATAGGCGCCTCCGATGAGCCAGTCGACCAAACTTCGCAGGCCCATATTCCTCTATAGCGGCAACTTGGTGGGCGGAGCCGAGCAGCTTTTCCTGCGACGAGCCCAGGTTGCCGCCCGTCTCGGGCTCGAGCCGGTGATCATCACGGTGCCGGGGCCGATGGATGAACCTTACAAGAGGGTAGCCAAGGTCATTCACGTCGACCCGCGAATCCTCAATCGTCCGGCCTTTACCCCTGGATTGGCCTCCGCGGTCGCGGATGAAATCGCCGCGCTGCTCGGCCCTCAGCCTGCGCACATCGAGGCAACATGCGTGCCTGACTCATATTTTGCCTCCCTTCTGGCCGCCAGGCTGCCTGACTCCGATTATTCCCTGCTCATCATCCGGCCTGGCACATCCTTGTCCCGCGCCTGGCCTCGTTGGGGTGATTTCTTCCTCCGTCCCAGAAGGTTTCGTCGTGCCCTCCGCGGACAGGTCGACAACGGCGTGCTCGCCGGACTTTCAGGGATGGGGCGGATTTTGTCAGTGAATCAGGCCTGTGCGGACGACGCGGCTCGCCTGGCTGGCTTGCCGAGCATCGCGGCGGGCTTGGATCCAGTCATCCTTGATCCGCCGTCACCGTTGGGGCCGTCGGCCAACGAGGCGCCTTATCTCCTGTCGGTTTCGCGCATAGATGGAGATATGAAATCTTACGTCCTAGGGCTCGCCCGGCACTTCGCGCATTTGCATCCTGCCTATCCTGAGGTGCGACTCAAGTTCGTCGGCGAAGGCCCAGGATTGCCCGCACTGCGTTGCTTGGTGGACGAACTCAAGATTGCTCCGTACGTAGATTTTATGGGTACATTGACGCCAGCGCAGTTGGCGCCGGTTTATGCGGGCGCCCTCGCCTTTGTCGGCATGGGGACGGCGGCTTGCGAAGCCGCGATGTACGGTGCCCCGGTGGTGATCGCCCTTGCTTACGAGCCCGCCTGCCTGTCTCCCGGATTCTTCGGACAGGATGGATTGGAGGGCTTCGGGGAAGTCGTCGAAGGTCAGGCCAGAGACTCCGCGGCCGCCCTGTTGAACGTTCTTTTGGCTGACCCCGCCGCCAGAAGTCGCTTTGCCGAACGCGGCCAAGCCAAGGCGCTCGCTGATCACCATCCCGATGCGGCCTACGTCCGCATGGCAGCGTTGCTTGCGAGCCCGGCTAAGCCTCTGGTTTTGCACCCATGGCCGTTGCCTAAGTGGCGTCACCTGCTCGCTAATTATCTCTCTGGCCGCGCGTTTAGCCGGCCCTTGGCCCGCTGGGCCTGAGCGTCGCTTTACTTGACCTTCACGAAGGTGCGTTTGCCGGCCTGGATGACCAGTTCGCCGGTCGGCTGCGCGACCTTCTGGGCGGGGTCCGAGACCTTATCCTCGCCGAGCTTGACCGCGCCGCCCTCGATGAGGCGGCGGATCTCCTTCTTAGAGGGGAAGAGGTTCGTCGCGGCGAGCAGGTCGACGATGCCGACCTCGGTCGCGCCGCCAGAGACGGCCGCCCAGGTGAACTCAGGCATGTCCGTGCGGACACCGCCCTTGGAGAAGACGTTCTCGAACTCAGCGCGTTCCTTGGCGCCGGCGCCCGCGCCGTGGAACTTGTCCGTCAGGCGCGTGGCGAGCTGCTTCTTGGCTTCCATCGGGTGGCCGGCCTTGAGCGCGGCGAGTTCTTCCGGCGTCGAGAGGAGCAGGAGGTCGTAGTAGACCCACATGGTGGCGTCCGGGATCGACATGATGCGGCCGAACATGTCCTTGGGGCCGTGGTTGAAGGCGATGTAGTTGCCGAGCGACTTCGACATCTTCTTCTCGCCGTCGAGGCCGACCAGCAGCGGCATGCCGAGCACGGCCTGCGGGGCCATCTTGTCCTGTTCCTGCAGGTCGCGGCCGACGAGCATGTTGAAGAGCTGGTCGCTGCCGCCGATCTCGATGTCGGCCTTGAGCATGACGGAGTCGTAGCCCTGGAGGAGGGGGTAGAGGAACTCGACGATCGAGATGGGGGTGTTCGACGCGTGGCGCTTGGCGAAGTCATCGCGCGCGAGCATCTGCGCCACGGTCATGCGGCGGCTGAGCTGGAGCGCGTCGAGGAACGACATCTTGCCGAACCATTCGCTGTTCCGGCGGACCTCGGTCTTCTTGGGGTCGAGGATCTGGTAGGCCTGCTCGAGGTAGGTCTTGGCGTTCTCTTCGATCTCCTGTTCGGAAAGCACGGGCCGGGTCTCGGACTTGCCGGTGGGGTCGCCGATCCGCGTGGTGTAGTCGCCGATGATGAGCACGGCCTGGTGGCCGAGCTCCTGGAACTGGCGGAGTTTCTGGAAGACCACCATGTGCCCGAAGGTCAGGTCGGGGCGGGTGGGGTCGACGCCCAGCTTGACGCGCAGGGTCTTGCCGGCTTCGAGCCGCTTGAGGATCTCCGCCTCACCGATGAATTTCTCGGTGCGGGATTTCATGACCTTCAACTGTTCCGCGGGCGACATGGGGTTACTCTTCCCGGAGGGAAGGGGAGGGGGAAGGAAAAACTCTCAATTCCAGAGTATGGAGTATCGAGTATGGAGTATGGGGGCCGAAGAGGCCCGGAGGCCCAGAGGCTCGGTGGACCAGAGGAATACAACGTTAGTTGACCGGTTGACCAGTTGGCCGGTTGGCAAGAGAGGCCCGGAGGCTCAGAGGCTCGGTTGACCAGACAAGATGCAGGGCGCAAGGGGAGGCCTGAGTATGCTTCGGGCATTCATTCGCTTAGGTGACGGGTGACGGCCGTGGGCATCGGGAACGCAGGTGACGGCTTTTCGGCCATCAGCCGCGGGTGGCTGGAGCCGGCTGCCGAGGGCCGAACGGCTGGCTCCCGAGAGGCCGATGTCCTGGTGGCTGTCACCCGTCACCCGAAAATGCCCCCAGCCAATCACCCGGTCTCCGGTTTCCCTTTGAGCGTTTCGGCCTCTGCCTTGCCTCCCTTGTCAACTTGTCAACAGGCCAACTAACGGTGCATCGGTCCGGCCAACTGGCCAACCGTTCAACGGATCAACTCTGCCTCGGACCGTGCCTCTAGTGATTGCCCTCCTGCCTCTTCCTTGCCTAATGAAGGCATGGATCTCGTCCGTGAACTGACCGAATATGTGAAGCATGCCAGCGTGTCGACCGACCCGGCTTTCAAGGCGGGCATGGACGGCGC
>JBDKKH010000164.1:0-8773 GCA_039796215.1 Verrucomicrobiota bacterium | reverse complement strand
CGCGCGCTGGGCGGTCTCGGCATGCTTCCACGAGAGATAACCGTCGTCTTCGGGCTTCAGCTCGCGGCCGGCCACGGCTTCGACGTCCCCGCGTTCGGCGATCCAGGCGGCGCGGATGGGCGGCAGGCCTTTCTCGACGTCACCATGGAAGGCCGGGTCGCCCCAAGGCCCGGAGGTGTCATAGATGCGGACGGGCTCATTGGCGGACTTCGCCCCGTCGGGACGGGAGGTGTCGGCCAGCTTCACCTCGCGCATGGGCACGAGGATATCCGGACGGGAGCCCGGCACGAAGATGCGGGTCGAATTAGGAAAAGAGGTGGGTTTGTTGTCGGAGACCATGGAGAAAGTGAGGATAGGAGGGAGAGAGAGGACCGGAGGGCCGGAGAAAAGACATTCCACGCGGACCTGAGAGGTTCGTGGAAACGGGGATGGGCTGGGCTGGACAATCCGCTTCCTACGGCGCCGAAGCGCATCAGGTACGAGGGTTCGAGGCTTGGCCTCATCTCAGTCCGATGTCGGACTCCCCTGGGAAAGACTACGAAGGAACCCCTTCATAGAGACCGCTCCGGCCGCGGAAGCAAGACAAGGCTCACCCGCCAGGTCCGCCAAGACCGGCAAAAGGAAGGGCCCGACACACGTCGGGCCCTTTTGCATCACTGAGCACTGAAAATCAGCGGTTCATCGACAGCTGGGCGCGGAGGTATTCGACCGTGCGACGCACGTTCGCATCCACTTCCATCTGGTTCACGACCGTCTTACGGGCGTGGATGACCGTGCCATGGTCGCGTCCGCCGAAAGCCTGCCCGATCGAGACGAGGGACATGCCGGTGAGCTGGGTGGCGAGGTACATGGCGACCTGGCGGGGGAAAGCGATGTTCTGCATCCGGCGCTTCGAGGTCATGTCCGACATCTGGATGCGGTAATGCTCGGCGACTTTGCGCTGGATGACCTCGGCGGTCAGGGTGTGGCTGGCTTCCTCGACGAGGATGTCGTGGAGCAGCTTCTCGACCTGGGCGATCTCGAGGGGCTTCCGGGTCATGCCGGTGAGACCCACGATGCGGGTCACGGCGCCTTCCAGGTTGCGGACATTGCGGGCGATCCGCGAGCCGATGAACTCGGCGATCTCCGGCTGGAGCTCGAGTCCGCGGGCGGCGGCCTTCTGGCGCAGGATGGCGATGCGGGTCTCCAGGCCGGGGGCCTGGATGGAGCAGACCATGCCCCACTGGAAGCGGGAGACGAGTCGTTCCTGGAGCTTGGCGATCTCGGAAGCCGGGCGATCGCTGGTCAGGACGACCTGCTTGTGGTTGTTATGCAGTTCGTTGAAAGTGTGGAAGAACTCGTCCTGCGTGGATTCCTTGCCCGCCAGGAAGTGGATGTCGTCGATCAGCAGGAGGTCGAGCTCGCGATAACGACGGCGGAAGGCGGCCACGCTGCCGGACTGCAGGGCCTGGATGAAGTCGTTGGTGAAGGTCTCGGAGGAGATGTAAGCGATGCGGGCCTGGGGATTGGCGGCGTAGACGGAATGGGCGATCGCGTGCATCAGGTGCGTCTTGCCGAGGCCGGTCGGGCCGTGGATGAAGAGCGGGTTGTAGTAATGGCCGGGTTCCTTGGCCACGGCGAGCGAAGCGCCGTGCGCCATCTCGTTCTCGGGACCGACGATGAAATGCTCGAAGGTGTTGGTGGCCTTGATGGCCGGGGCGGGCATCGCCGCGACGGAGCGGGTCGCACGCGGGGCGGGAGCCGGAACCGGCGCCGTCTCCCGGGAAGCATCGACGGTCGCCGAAAGGCGGTAGTCCATGTTGCGTCCGGCGACCAAGGTCAGTTGGCGACGCAGGACTTCACCATAGTTACTATTGACCCAGGCCTCCGTGAGCACGGAAGGGGCTTCAAGCACGAGGACCTTGCCCTCGACGATGCTGAGGGGCTGCAGGGAAGAGATCCAGGTTTCGAAGTCCGCGCGAGGAAGCGTGTTACGAAGCTCGATTTTGGCGGTCTCCCAAAGGGAAAGGTGGCTAGGAGAAGGGGGCATGAGCAAGTGGGAGGGTTGAGGAAGGTTGTTCACAGGCTCTTTGGAAGCCCGAAAGTTGGGAATTTTTGTAAAAGAGATGTGAAGGTTACGAAGGTGTCGAATTTACCGCTCGGGTGCCGGGGAGATGACGGAAGATTTTTACGTTTTAAGTCGTTGTTCATCCGTCATTTGCGTTCTTAAAAAGCGAAACCGCTCTTTGGCCACCAGCGGTAAGGCCGGCGACGATCTGTGAACACATCGGGGAGGCGCTTTTGTGAACAGCCCGACCCGAGTCACAAGTGCAAGCCCTGCACAGGTTATTAACAGGGGGGGTGTAGATAAGAATGTGAAGTTTCTGTTGCACCACCGTCACAGTGACCCCGCACCCCTGTGAATCATGGCTAACCTTCGGTCAGCCCTTCCGCCAGGTGCTCGTCGCGAAGCCTGCGAAGATCGTCCAAGTTCAGACATCCCCGCAGGCGGTCGCGAAGCTTACGCGACCCCGGGAGGCCATGGGTCAGGGGATGCAGGCGGTCGAGCATCCAACGCAGGTCGCGATGGCCGAGACGCGAGGCATGCACCTCGAGCGTGAGTTCGGCCAAGCGGAGCATGCAATCCCAACGCTGACGGGGTCCGGTCTCGCCGAGCTGCCCCGCCCTTCCCTCCATGGACGCCTTGATCTGCGCGAATACCCAAGGATTACCCAGGGCCGCGCGCCCGATCATCAGTCCGGATACGCCGCTCTCCTCCCGCCGAAGCAAGGCCCCGGGGCCGTCCTTGATATCGCCGTTGCCCACCACCGGGATGGTGACGGCCGCGGCGACCTGGGCGATCCGGTCCCACTGCGCCGCCCCGGAGTAGCCTTGCTCCTTGGTCCGCCCGTGGACCGCCAAGGCTTCGACGCCGAGAGACTGGAGCTGGCCGGCCACCTCGACGGCCACGATGCTGGACTGATCCCAGCCCAGCCGCATCTTGGCGGTCAGGGGCACGTCGGGGATGGCGTCCTTGACCGCCTTGACGAGGTCGTAGAGCAAGGCGGGGCAACGCAAGAGGCCGGAGCCCGCGTTCTGTTCGATGACCTTATGGGCCGGACAGCCGAAATTAAGATCGAGGAAATCAGGCCGCATCCGGTCGCAGACCAGCCGCGCCGCCTTGGCCATCGAAGCAGGCGTGGCCCCGAAGATCTGCACGCCCATCGGTCGCTGCGCGGAGGTGAAATCCACCATCTCCCAGGCCTTGGGATTATCCCTGATGAGGGATTCGGACTGCACGAACTCCGTCACCATGACATCGGCGCCCTGTTCCTTGCAGAGCTGACGGAAAGCCACGTCGGTATGGCGCGCCATCGGCGCGAGATAGAGCGGGAATCGACCGGGGCCGAACCAAGGCAGCCGTGGCGCCGAGCGGCTCACGCGCGGCCTTCCTTCCGACGCATCGCCGCCTTCAAGGCCCGCCAATGAGCCAGACGTTCGGCGAGCTGCGCTTCCGCGCCGGCCTCACCCGGGCGATAGAGCGCCAGGGGGCGGGCGAGGTAATCCTGCCCGCTGATCGCCTCGGGATAGTCGTGGCTGTAAAGGTAGGTTCCGCCGTGGCCGAGGCTTTTGTTCACGGCGTTATGGGCGTCCTTGAGATGCAGGGGTACTTCTTGGCGAGGCTGACCGCGGACGGCCGCCTTGGCCGCGCCGATCGCCGTGGTCACGCTGTTGCTCTTCGGGCAGAGCGCCAAGAAAAGGGTCGCGTGCGCCAAGGCGTATTCCGCTTCAGGCAGGCCCACGAGTTCGGCGGCCTGGAAGGCGGCCGTCGCCACGCCCAGCGCCCGGGAGTCGGCGAGGCCGATGTCCTCGGAGGCGCAGATGACCAGGCGGCGGGCGATGAAACGGGGCTCCTCGCCGCCCTCGAGCATCAGGAACAACCAGTACAACGCCGCGTCGGGATCGCCGCCGCGGACCGACTTGATGAAAGCCGAGGCGGTGTCGTAGTGGTCGTCGCCGCCATCGTCATAACGGATGCGACGTTCGCGGGCGAAAGCCGCCACGGCGGCCTCGGTGACCGCACCGAGCGCCGGCGCGGAGAGCACCAGCGTCTCAAGGCAGTTAAGCGCCCGGCGCAGATCCCCCGAAGCCATCTCGGCGACCTGCTGCAGGACCGCCGGAGAAGCCTTGATGCCGAGGGCGCCGAGACCGCGTTCGGCGTCCGCCAGCGCGGTGCCGAGGAAGGCCGCGATCTCCGCGGGGCCGAGCGGGTCGAGCCGGAAAAGGTGGCTCCGGCTCAGCAAAGCAGGGACGACGTACAAACCCGGATTATGGGTGGTGCAACCGATGAGCCGGACCACGCCGGCCTCGACGTCGGGCAAGAGCAGGTCCTGCTGGGCCTTGTTGAAACGATGGATCTCGTCGACGACCAGCACGGTCTTGCGGGAAGGCTGCCGGCGGGCTTCGGCCAGGATCTCGCGCAGCTCGGGCGTGCCCGCGAGCACGGCGTTGACCCGCACGACATGCGAGCGCGTCTCGGCGGCGATCACCTCCGCCATGGTGGTCTTGCCGCATCCGGGCGGCCCGTAGAACAATAACGACCCGAAGCTGTCCGAGCGGATCAGGCGAGGCAGCAAGGCTTCCGGCCCGAGGAGCGCGGCATGCCCGACGACCTCCGCCAGGCAGCGCGGACGCATGCGCGAGGCCAACGGCCGGCGACGCGCCGGGAGGTCGTCAGGCGTCCCCTGCCCTAACCCGGGCAAGGATTCGTCCTTCTGGGAACGCGGCTCAGCCACGGCTTACTTTTCTTCCGCGAACGGGACCAGATGGCAGTAAGGCTTCTTGCCGCGGAGCTGATAGTAACGCTGGTGGTACTCCTCGGCGCGCCAGAACTTGGGCGCAGGGGCGATCTGGGTCGCGATCGGACGGCTGAAGGCCTTGGCCAGGGTCAGACCGACTTTCACGTCTTCGGCGGTTTTCTGCTGCTCGGCGGAATGGGTGAAGATGACCGACCTATACTGATCGCCGATGTCCGGCCCCTGCCGGTCGACCTGCGTGGGGTCGTGCATCTTGAAGAAGTATTCGACCAAGGTCCGGTAGGCGACCTTGGCCGGGTCGAAGGTGACCTCGATCACCTCGGCGTGACCGGTGCCCTTGGCGCAGATCTCCTCGTAGGTCGGGTTGCTGGTCTTCCCGCCGGCGTATCCGCTGACGGCCGAATGCACGCCGGGGATCTTGGCGTACTGGTATTCGACGCCCCAGAAGCAACCGGCGCCGAAAGTGGCTTTTTCAAGTTTGGGAGGAGTGGTCATGGCGGCGGTTTCGGATAAGGCGGGAGCGGCGGCGCGGAGAGCGGCGCAGGCGAAGAGCAGAAGGGAGATCAGCTTATGCATGGCGTAACCACGCCATGGTGGCTGAATCCCGCTCTCTGGCAAGGGGGGACGAACTCAGGCGACCAACTCCCGCAAAGCGGCCGCCAAGACCTCCGGGGCGGCGGGCTGGCCGACCAGGCCTCGCTCGGGCTGCAGGTAGAAAGTATCGATGGCGAAGCCCTGCTCGGTCGCGATGTTCGCGAAGGTGATGGCGTAACCGGCCTGACGGATGGCGCGTCCGAAACGGAACAGGAGGCCCAAGCGGTCATTGCACTGGATTTCGACCACGGTCCGGACGAGTTCCGCCTCGTAATAGACCTCGACCTGCGCGGCCAGGGGGACGAAGGCCTTCCGGCGAGGGGAGGTCAGCGCCGCATGGCGTTCGGCGGCGCCGACCTCGTCCAGGAGATCGGTCCCGTCCAGGAGCGAGCGCGACAAAGCGGTCGAGAACAGCTCCTGGGAGACGGATTCCCGTCCCACCGGGAGGAGCACCTTGAAGAAGTCGATCGAGACGTCGTCTTCGCGAGAAAAAGCGCGGCAGGAAACGATGTTGATCCCGGCCACCGCGAAAGCTCCCGCCATCCGGCTGAAAAGGCCGGCGCGGTCCCACGTCACGACCGTGACGACGGACTGGCCCGAACCGGCGTCGTCGTGCCACTCCACGATCGGACGCAACGAGACTTCGGGGTCCTCCGCGGAGACCGTGGCGATGAGCCGGTGGATCATCCGCAGGTGATGGGCGGCGTCGTCCGGCGCGGCATGCTGATAATAACCCGCGGGCATCGTCGTGAAATGCGCGTCGATCTCGTCCTCGGGTATCTCGTCCGCGACCAAGGTCGCCGTCGACGCCCGGAGGCGGTCCGCGGCGTCGTCGTGCGCATGGTCCTCCGTCAGCGCGAGCCGGGCCAGCGTCCGGCGGTAAAGCAGCCAGTGCTGGCCGTCCTTGAAGTCGGTCCAGAGGTCGGGCGAGGTGGCGCGCGCGTCGCAACGGGTGTGCGTGAAGAGGCTGCGGAGCACCTGCTCGTCGCCCATGAGACGGGCGAAGCGTTCGACGTTGGCCGGCTCGTCGATGTCATGCCGCTGCCAGTAAAGCCCCATCACCAGGTGGTGGCGGATGACTCCCGCGGCGATCTCACGCTCGCGGGCGTCGAACCCGAGCCGCTCCAGGATGGCCTCGGCGATCGGCACCCCGCGCTCCGCATGACCGGCGATCCCGCCGGACTTCGCGATGTCGTGCAGGAAGAGGATCGCGTAAAGCAGCGAAGGCGCCTCGGAGCCCAGCACGACTTCGCGATACTTCTGGTCGACGAGCGTCTCGCCCGCGTAGATGGCGTCGAGCTCGAACAGGCAGCGCAAGGTATGGACGTCGGCGGTCCAGCGATGGTAGAATTCGAACTGGACCAGGCAATGCAGGCCGGCGAACTCCGGCACGAGGCGATACAGCAGCCCGTGCTCGCGCATCGCGTTGATGGCCGTGAACACGCGGCCGCCCTCGGTCAGCATCGCCCGCAGGGCGCTGCAAGATTCTTCGGCCAGCGCCACGGCGGGCGTCAGCAGGTGCGCCCGTTCCCGGACCAGCAAGGAAAGCGCGCGGTCGGGCCGGGCCTCGTGGATCTGGCAGATGCGGAAAAGGCGGACCAGCCGGCCGGGATCTTCCTCGAAGAGCAGCCGGTGCTCGGCCGTGACGATGCCGCCCGGCACCACGCGGAAACCATCCATGACGAAGGGGGCCCCCCACCCCTCCGGCTCGGGCTCGCCCATGACCGCGCCCTCGACGATCTCGGCGCAACGGCGCACATGGTCCGCCGCGTCGAAATACTCCCTCATCATCGCGCCGATCCGCTCGGTCAGGCTGCCCTGGTACCCCAGGGATTCGGACATCAGGTTCTGGCGTTCCAGCGAAAGCTGTTCGGTGGGCCGGGTGACCTGGAAATGCAGCTCGCAACGCAGTCGCAGGAGGACCTGCCGCGCCTCGTCGAACTTCTGGAGATCGACGGCCGGCAGGAAACCCGAGGCCCCGAGGCCGGCCGGGCCGACGCCGTTCCGGGCCGTGCGGGCGATCCAGACGCAGCCCTGAACGTCGCGCAAGGCGCCGACGCCGTTCTTCAGGTCAGGCTCCTGCAGGTATGCGCTGCCGCCGGCTTTCTCCCGGCGCTTCCGCTGGGATTCCACGATCGCGCGCGCGAAGGGCTTCCACGCCTGACCGGAAAGCAGCGCCGCGATCTTCGCCTCCAGCTGCGCGTAGAGTTCCGGCGAACCGCAGAGATGACGGGTCTCGAGCAAGGCCACATGGAGATGCAGGTCGTCTTTCGCGTAGTTCGTCGCCTCCGTCACCGTGCGTACCGACTGACCGACCTTGAGACCGAGATCCCACAAGGGGTAAAGAATCGACTCCACCAAGGCCTTGGTCGCCGCGGAGTGGCGCGGGACGAGCACAAGGAGATCGATGTCGCTCAGCGGGCAGAGTTCCGCCCGCCCGTAACCGCCCGTGGCCACGAGACAAAGACCGGCGGCGGCGGGACCGGCCTTGATGAACAGGCCGTCGAAGACGATGTCGATGGCGTCCGAGCGCAGGCGGGCGACGTCGCCGCCGCGCGCCCCGGCCCGATGCGCGGCCAACTGCAGCTCGCGCGCCTCCGCGAGGAAGGCCTTGGCCCGGGGGACGAACTCCCCCTCCAAAGCCGCCGCACCCGCCAGACCGTGCTGCAACGCGGCGCGCCGGAGCAGGATGGCGGAGGACTCGTAATCGGACGACATGGCTTCAGCGGCAACCTGAGGGCAAAACGCGGCTGCTTCAAGGCGATTGCCAAACCCTCGGAAGCGGCGTTAGAAGCTCGCATGCAATCCTGGCTGAGCGATTTCTGGACCCATCTGCACACGGCCGAAGGGCTGAGAGACTTGGTCCAGACCGGGGGCATCGGCCTGATGTGCCTCATCATCTTCGCGGAGACGGGCCTGCTCGCAGGCTTCTTCCTGCCCGGAGACTCCTTGCTGGTGACGGCCGGGGTGCTCACCGCGGCCCACGGCGAACGTCCGGCGCTCTTCGACCCTTGGGTGCTGACCGGTGCGCTCACCCTCGCCGGCATCATCGGCGACCAGACCGGCTGGTGGCTGGGCCGGAAATACGGACACCTGATGGCGACGAAACCCGACAGCTGGTGGTTCAAACGCCGTCACCTCGACGCCGCGCATGCCTACTTCGCCGAGAAAGGTCCGCTGGCCATCGTCCTGGCCCGTTTCGTCCCCTTGATGCGCACGTTCGTGCCTTTCGCCGCCGGCATGGGCGAAATGGCGGCCGGACGCTTCCTCCGCTGGAACACCCTGGGCGCCATCCTCTGGATCAATTCCATGGTATGGCTGGGGCACCTGCTCGGCGGCACGCCGCTGGCGGACAAGTTGCACAAGGTGATCCTGATCGTCGT
>JBDKKH010000163.1:0-2725 GCA_039796215.1 Verrucomicrobiota bacterium | reverse complement strand
GCCAAGGTGCTCGATCGGGGTGACTGGACCGGTAAGCCGGGACGCGGCGGGGTCTTCGTCGCGCGTGAAGACCGGCTTGCCCGCTGGAAGGTCGAAGAAGGGCTTTGGCTCGAGGGCTACTGGCGGGTCCCCTGGTCGCCCAGCGTGGTGCGTGTCGCCGCCCTCGACGCCGCCGCCCGGAAGATCACGCTGGCCGTGCCGGTCGCCGGCGGCATCGGCTCCAAATATGCGAAGCCTCCTTCGCTGGGCGACGGCAAGGAGCCGTGGTGCGCGCTGAACGTGCTCGAAGAGATCGACCGACCCGGCGAGTGGTGCGTCGATTTCGCCGCGCTGAGGCTTTACTTCTGGGCTCCCGGTACGTTGGGCGCCGGCTCGGTCTCCCTCGCCGACATGGCCAAGCCTATGGTCATCCTCAGGGGTACGACCGCCGTGACTTTCCGCGGCGTCGCCTTCGAGCAAGGTCTCGGCAACGGGTTCGAGATCGAAGGCGGGTCGGACAACCTGGTGGCCGGATGCGTCTTCCGTTCCTTGGGCGGCAACGGCGCGGTGGTCCGCGGCGGTTCGCGCAACGGAGTCCGGAGCTCTGATTTCCATGATCTCGGCGAGGCGGGCATCCTGCTGTCGGGCGGCGACCGGGCCGCGCTGGTTCCCTGCGGCAACTTCGCCGAGAACAACCATCTCCACCACTTAGGCATCCGTCGCAAGACCTATGCGGCCGGCATCCATGTCGGGGCTTTCGGCGCCGGACCGTCCGTGGGCTGCCGGGTCAGTCATAATTATATCCACGACCTGCCTCATGCCGGCGTGCTTTACGGCGGCAACGATCATCTGTTCGAATACAACGAGGTCAGCCGGGTCGTGCTGACGTCCGCCGACATGGGCGCCTTCTACACCACGAACGACTGGACCAGCCGGGGCAATGTCCTCCGGCATAATTTCGTGCACAGCAGCCCGCGCGCGAACGCTTTCTACATGGACGACGGCGACAGCGGCGACCTCGTCGAGGGCAACGTCTGCCACGGCATGTTCTACGGTCCGTTCATCGGCGGCGGTCACGACAACGTCGTCCGCCACAACCTCGTCATCGCCTGCGAGCGTGGGTTGCATGTGGACGCGCGCGGCATCGCGCGGGGTTATGACAAGGACAAAGGCCTGCTGCGCGGTCTGGCGGCGGTGCCGTATCAGCAGGCGCCATGGAGCCAGCGTTATCCGCCCCTGACGGGAGTGCTGGCGGGCCGGCCGGAATTCCCGCGCGGCAACCGCGTGTCCGGCAACGCCGTCATCGCCTGCCGGCAGCCGCTGCATCTGGCCCGCGCCAAGGACCTCGCCGATTCCAAGGTGGACGGAAACATCGTGTTCACCCTCGAGGGCGCCGGACTCAAGGATCCGGCCCAGGCGGATTTCACGCTCCGCCCGGACTCCGCGGTCTTCGCCAAGATCCCTGGTTTCCCGGCGATCCCCTTCTCACAGATCGGCCTGCTTCGCGACGAAACCCGCAAAGAGCTTCCGCGACGGGAGTTCGGTCCGTCGGCCGACGGCGGCGAAGTCTTCGACTCCGACACCGACATCCAGCGGACCAACCAGGCCAAGTAGGGCGGGTTTCGTCTCGTCCCCCTGAGGCCTGTCGTCCAAGGTCCTTCCCGTGGAAGCCACGGTCCGACATGACGCCATTCTCGCCCGACTACGTGGCGAAGCCCGCCAAGGTGTCGTTTCCTTCGCCCAGCTCGTCGAGGCCGCGCTCTATGCTCCCGGTCTCGGTTATTACGCTTCGGAGCGCATCCGGGTAGGCAAGTCGGCCGGAACCGATTTCACCACGGCCGCCGCTTTGGGGCCGATGTTCGGACAGCTGGTCGCGGCTTCGGCCCGGAGCCTGGTCGGCGATCTCTCCGCGCATACGCTGGTCGAGGTCGGCGCCGAGCCGGGTCAGGCGCATTTCGAGGCGGTGCGCGATCGGTTCGGCGGATTGCGCACGTTCCGATTGGGCGACCTGCCGGACCTGCCGGCCAAGACGGTGCTGGTGGCCAACGAGCTGCTCGACGCCCAGCCTTTCCACCGTTTTGTCGTCCAAGGCGGCGCCTGGCGGGAGCTCGGCGTGCGGGTCGACGGCGAACGTCCGACCATCGAGACCTTGCCGGATTTTTCCACGGCGACGGCCGCCGGCTTCGCCGCGGGTCTGCCCTCGGCCGAAGAAGGGTGGATCCTGGACGCTCCCTTGGCGGCGGAGGCCTTGCTCGCCGGGTTGCTCGCGGCTCCTTGGTCCGGGGCGGTCATCTTGCTCGATTACGGGAAGACGATCGCGCAGTGCCTCGAGTCCTCGCCGGCCGGTACCGCGCGCGCTTATCGGGGCCACCAACTGTCGGGAGCGATCCTGGAGCATCTCGGTTCGCAGGACCTGACGTGCCACGTGCTCTGGGACCGGCTTGAGCCCGTGCTCGCGCAGGCTGGCTTCCATGGCGTGCGCGTCGACCGGCAGGAGGCGTTTTTCGTCCGCCACGCGTCCGGCGAGATGGAACGGATCGCGACGACGGGCGGAATGGAGGCCACGGCTCGGTTGCGGGCCCTGACTCACCCCGCCCATTTCGGGGCGAAGTTCCAGGTCCTGCACGGAACGAGGCTTTAAAGGCGGCATTCTCGAAGCCACGCTCGACCTCGAGGGGACATCTCTTTTGCTGGGTGCGACCCCCGCTTCGACCGATGAAAGCCTCTCTCCTCGTTCTGCCCGCCC
>JBDKKH010000162.1:0-3473 GCA_039796215.1 Verrucomicrobiota bacterium | reverse complement strand
GCACTTGGAAGTTCAAGGCTTTCCCCGAGCCGATGCAGGACTGGTCGCCTGAGGTCAAAGGGGCTTTCGTCGAGCTACGTTGTGAAGACCGCGAATTCTCCTCGGCGGTGCTCATCCTGGTACGCGACGACTATCGTCTGCGCAGCTATCCGGCCAAGCTCCTTACCCCTGCGGACAGGTCGCTCGCTGAAAAACTCGAGCAGCAGCGCCGGGCCGCCCTCACGCAGAAGAAGCAGACGGAATACCCCTTGGTCCTCAAATACTATACCAAGGAGACCGCCGAAGTGACCTCCTCTCCTCATTACGCCTTCTACACCGGCCCGGTCCGCGACGGCAGCGGTAAGAAAGCCTTCGCCCCCGGCTTCCTCGATCAGCAGAAATATTGGTACGAAAAGGTCTGGTCCGACCTCGAGGCGCTCGGTTGTCCCATGCCGATGGCCGAGGAGGCCGCCCCCCATAAGCTTAACGTCTTCGTGACGGGGACCGGTCTGGCCAAGCACAAGGAGGGCTTCGCCTTCGGGGCGGCGGACATCATCGTCCACCCGGGGGCGATGGGCGACGGCAGCAGCGTGATCCCGCATGAGTTCACGCACACCGTCCAGTATTACTCCAAGGGTTTCCGTGATTCGCGTCACGTCGGTTGGTTCTGGGAGTGCCATGCCAACTGGACCACGCACCAGTTCATGCCCGGTTATCCGCCGACGCTGATGGGCTATGCCGAGAAGGCCCATTACGAGCTGAATTCGAGCCGCCATAATTACGGTTCATGGCCCTTCCTGCAGGTGCTGGCGGAAGACCCGCGCTTCGGGCCGACGTTCCCTCATGCGATCTGGCCGGCTTGCCGTCGCGACGAAAAGGGCGCCGCCTTGGAAGACCCTTTTCAGGTCATCATGCGCCTCGGGGTTGAACGAGGGATCTGGAAAGACGGCCCGGCGGGTTTCGGCGACACCATCGGAGAACTCGCCGCGCGCATGGCCGGATGGGATTTCCAGCATCAGTACTTCTATCTCAAGGAGGCCCGCGGTCTTGAACGCAGTCCGGGGCGGATCAACAGCCTGTCCGCCGTGCTTGAGCCCGGAGCGGATGGTCGCTGGCGCCCTCTGCATTCTCATGCTCCCAAGCAATATGGCGTGAACCTCGTCGGCCTGACGGTCGCGAACGGCGCGAGCCAGGTGGAGGTCGATTTCGCCGGTATCGCGGATCCGGCGATCGCCGCGGACTGGCGGGTGACCTTGGTCGCGACCGACAAGCGGGGTGTCTCTCGCTACAGTCCGATGGTCCGCGGCGGAAAGGTCGCCCTCGATGTCCGGGCGGGCGAACGTATCACACTCGCGGTCGCCGCGACGCCGACCGCTTACGCGCCTCTGGAATTCCGACCAGGTTATGCGGTGAAACGCCGTTATCCTTATTCAGTGGTTTTCAAAGGTGCCACGCCCCAGCTGCCTGCGGCGGCTGAGCCATCCGCCAAGCCTCCCGGCGGTGCGCATCCCAACGGCGGCGGTTTCGTCGCGAAATCGGCCAAGGTCGACGCCACGGTCTTCGTCGCCCGCACGGCTCAGGTCTTGGACGAAGCGAAGGTCACCGGCAACGCCCGGATCTGCGGGCAGGCGATCGTCCGCCGTTCCGCCGAGGTCGGCGGCAATGCGGTGATCACGGGTTTCGCCCGGATCGACGACCGGGCCAAAGTGGCCGGCAACGCCCATGTCGGGGGTTATGCCTTCCTCGGCGGCCGCGCTGAACTGACGGGCAACGTCCGTCTGCTCGAGTATGCCCGCGTCGACGGCGAGGGCGCGATCTCCGGCGATGTCATGGTCCGCGGCTTCGGTTGGGTGCATCTTCAGCCGGCCACCGAGATCACCGGGACGGCGATGTTCGGCGAAGACCTCGAAGTCCATTTCAAGAACTGCAAGTCGCCGAAGTTCGACCGGGGCCTTTTCTATGGCTTCCTCGACGCAGCTCTGCTCGCCAAGTCGAAGGAGGTCGCTGATAATCGCGGTCTTTATGCCCATTGGAAGATGTCCGGAGGCCATGCTCCGGTCTTGCGCGACCTGGTGGCGGATGCGGACGGCACCGTGCATGTCGTCGCGCCGGCTTCTGCGGCCTCCGCGTTCGGACGCGAAGGCGAGACCGAATTCCTGCAGGCCGGCTCCGCCGGGGTGGAAGTCGGCGGCCATGTGTTGGCCGCCCATGACCTGGGCATCGACCTGCAGGTCAGGCTGCCCGCTGATGCCAAAGCTGTCGCCGAGGACGGCTGGGCTCTCCGGGCGGTCGGCGGCGGTCAGCAATTCGCTTTCGGTCCTCGCAAAGATGGTTCCTTGGAATTCCGCTTAGGCGAAGCCGGCTCGGCTTTCTCCTTGGTCGCACCAGGCAAGCTGCCGGCCGACCGTTGGGTCCGCGTGTCCCTTGCGATCAAGCAAGGCGTCGCGTCGCTGCATGTCGATGGCCTCAAGGTGGCCGAGAAGCCGATGAACGGACGAGCCCTTGCCGATCTATGGTCCAAGGCCAATCTCCCTAACCCCGCCCAGGCTCCCGTCTGCTTGCTGGGTCAGAAATTCCGCGGTCAGCTCGCCGAAGCAAAGATCACGCATACGGGCGAGTTGCCGGGCTTCGCTCCCGTCGCCGCGGCCAAATGATTTCCGCAGGCCGTTCAGGTCACGACTTCAGCGCTTGGAGCTCTGCACCACCCGAGCCCACTCCTGCGCCATGAGCCGGTGGCCCGCGGCGGTGGGGTGAACTCCGTCCCAGATCCAGAATTCCGAAGGGGCGCGTCGGCGGGCGTCTTCGAAGACCTTCGAGAAGTCGACCAGCGTCGCGTCGTTTTTCGCGGCAAGCTTGCGGACGATATCCGCGAGGGCGGCGACGCGTTCCCTTCGGTTCGGTGATTTGTCGAGCGCTGACCCCGTGGTCCCCGTGAAAGGCAGGCAGAGGATCAGGCGGAGTTTCGGATTGGCAGCACGCGCGCTTTTCAGCAGCTCGTCATAGGTCTTTTCAAAGACGTCCGGCGTGACGCCTTTAGCCGCATCATTGACCCCGATGAGCACGCTGAGGATGTCCGGCTTGAGTTCCAAGGTGTCCTTGGGCCAGCGCTTGGCGAGGTCGAGGATGGTGTTCCCGGAGACGCCCCGATTCAGGAAGTTCAGACGTTGTTCAGGCGCCCGGGCTCCGAAGTCGCCGGCGATGAGAAAGACATAGCCGTGTCCCAAGGCGTGATTAGGGTCAGGGGTGCGGCCTCGGGCGCCATCGGTGATGGAGTCCCCTTGAAAAATCACGCGGGACTCGGCGGGCCAGTCAGTCGGGGCTTCCTCGGCGAGCAGGGAGGCGCCTAAGAGCAGCAGTATGGTCCAGGATTTGATCATCTGATTTTGGGAGATTTCATGTCGGTCTTCGTTGCCGACGCAGGATCGTAAGCGGGGTTCGGGGTCGGGAACTGGGCGTTGACGGACTTCAGCCATGTGTCGAGGCGAGTCCGGAGG
>JBDKKH010000161.1:0-3458 GCA_039796215.1 Verrucomicrobiota bacterium | reverse complement strand
TGGTGGCGCTCATGCACGCGCATCACATCGACCCCCAGCTGGCTTACGACATCGACCAGTTCCTGCTGAAGGGCGGACCGGTCTTCGCGGCCGTGGACCCGCTCTCACGCATCCAGAAATTCCAGCAGGGCAACGTGCCCTTCATGATGGCGCCGATGGCCCTCGCCGCCGCCAGCGACCCGACGCTCCTCCGCGCGTGGGGCGTGCAGGTCGAGATGGATGCGGTCACCGGGGACAACGCCAACTCCGTCTCCATCCGGGGCGGGCGCGGCGAACCGGTGCAGTACGCGCCGGCCTTCGCCGCCGGACCGCCTTCGTTCTCGGCGGACTCGCCGCTCACCAGCGACCTCCGCGAGATGGCCTTCATGGAGGCAGGGGCCCTCTCCCTGATCTCGGGCGCCGAAGCCCGCCTGAAATTCGAACCGCTGGTCACGCAAGCCGGTCCGGGGGTAGGCGCCGTCTCGGTCGCCTCCGCCAACGCCGGGCCGTTCGAGAAGACCGCTCTCGGCTTCCAGCCGGACGGCAAGCCGCGGGTGCTGGTCGCCTCGGTGACCGGCCTGTTCAACTCCGCCTTCCCCCAAGGGGCGCCCGCCCCGGGCCAGCCGGAGCCCGCGACGCCCGGTCAGCCAGCCCCGCCCGCCGCCAAGCCTCGGACCGGCCCGCACCTGACGGCGAGCAAGCAACCCGGCCGCCTCATGGTGATCGCCGACTCGGACTTCCTCATGGACCCGTTCACGGTCCGTCAACGCCAGGTCGCCGGTCAGGCGACCATGGAGCCGATGAACGATAACTTCGGCTTCGTGGTCAGCGCGCTCGAGACGCTCAGCGGCAGCGACGAGCTGGTCTCCCTCCGCTCCAAGGGGTCCTCGCTCCGGCCTTTCAAACGCGTCCAGGACCTGGAACGCGTCGCGCAGTCGCGCTACCAGGCCAAGCTCGATGAGATCGAACGACGCCTCGAGGAGGCCAACACGAAGATCACCGAGCTCTCGCGCCAGACGGGAAGCGCCCCCGCCAAGGGCTTCCTGGTCACGCCCGAGATGCAGCGCGAGATCGAGAAGTTCCAGGCGCAGGCCGACCAGCTCTCCGAAGAACGCCGCGCCATCCGCCGCGGCCTCACCGAAGACGTCACCTCGCTGGGCCGACGCCTGCAGGTCCTGAACCTGCTCGCCGGTCCGGCCGTCGCCCTGCTCTTCGGCCTGGCCTATGCCTGGCTGCGCCGTCGCAAGCTTTCGTAACCGCCATGCGTCACTCGAAACTCCTCATCGGCACCCTGGCGCTGGGACTGCTCGCCCTCGCCACCGTCCGCTTCACCCGCGAGGTTCCGCCCTCCGCGGCCCCCTCCGCTCCGCTCATCGCTCCGGCGGTCTTCGACGGCCTCCGGACCCTCGTCGTGAAGGCGAACCAGAAGTCCGTCACGATCGAGAAGACCGCCTCCGGCTGGGCCGTGAAAGAAAAGCTCGGCCTGCCCGCCGACCTTGAGAACCGCTTCGTCCCGCTGGTGCGCGCCCTGCAGAAAGCCCGGAACCTCGGCCAGCTCACCGCCAATCCGAAGCGACTGGAGAAACTCGGCCTGGCCGACTCCGCCGTCGAACTGACGACGACCGACGGACAGGTCACCCGCCTCGAATTCGGCAAGCAGACGGAGGACGGCGTCGGCGCCGCCGCGCGTCTCGCCGGCCAGACTAACGCCATCCGGACGGACTTCTCCGCTTACTTGGAAGGCGACCCCCTCTCCTGGGCTGACCTGACCTTGGTCACGGTCAAGCCGGCGGAAGTAAAGTCCGTCGTCTTCACATGGCAGGACGGGCAGGCTTCGTTCGGCCGCAAGGAATCCGGCGCGCCTTTCGAAGGCAAGAACGCGCCCGCCGCCGAAGAACTGGTGTCGGCGATCGCCACGCTGCGGGCGGCCGACGCGCTGCCTCTCGGCGACGCGGACGCGGCCAAAGCCACGCGCCTGGCGAAGGTGACGTTGACGCTGTTCAACGGCGCCACCGTCGACATCGCCTTCACCCGGACGCCGGGAACGAGCCCGACCGACGCGGGCAAGACGTTCGTCCAGGCGAGCCACTCCGATCCCGCGCACCAAGCCAACACCGCCGTCCGCCTCGCCGTCTTCGTGGCCGCGCCTTGGATGGTCGAACAGCTGCCGGCCTCGCTGAAAGCTTTCCAGCAGGGCCCGGGCCAGCCGACCGAACCCTCGGCGCCGCCGCCCCCCGGGCCGGCCGCGACCATCGCGCCGCCCACGGAAACAAAGGCGAAATAAGCGCCTTCCGAAAAGCCCTTGCCTCCTGCGGCAAGGGCTTTTTGTTGTCTCGTACCGATGGCCGCCGCCGAAGCCCAGTCCCTCAGCACCTACCTGCCAGTCCTCGTGCAGGTCATCCTCGGGCTTTCCATCCCGGCGATCATCCTCATCGCGAGCCACGTCTTCGGCCAGCGCGCCAAGGGCAACTACATCAAGGACAAGGCCTACGAGTGCGGCCTGCCGATGGAGGGGAAGCCCCACCCTCGCTTCGCCGTGAAGTTCTACGTGACGGCGATGCTGTTCATCCTCTTCGACATCGAGGTGGTCTTCCTCGTGCCGTGGGCGTTGGTCTACCGCGAATTCCTCGCCGCCGGCATCGCCATCACCGCCGCGACCGCGGTCTTCCTCGGCGTGCTCGTGCTCGGCCTCGCGTACGAATTCAAGCGCGGCGCGCTGGAGTGGGAGAAGTAAGCCGCGCCTGATCGGCCGGGTTTACGGCTCGACTGCGGTCAGCCTCGCTCATAATCGAATCGGCGATGAATACTCCTATCGCCTCGCTCTTCGCCCAGATGTCCGCCGATGAAGCCGCCGGACTCGGCGCGCTCTTCGCCGGACTCGGCATCGGCATCTTCCTCTTCCTCCTCGCGCTCGTCGTCCTGACGATCGTCGCGAAGTGGAAGATCAACACCAAGGCCGGCCAGCCGGGCTGGGCCTGCCTGATTCCGTTCTACAACATCTACGTGGAGTTGCTCATCGCCGGCATGTCTCCCCTCTGGATGCTCAGCCTGCTCTGCTTCTTCGTCTATCCGGTGACCTGGATCATCCAGCAGGTGAAGACGGCCCAGCGGTTCGGCCAGGGCACGGGCTTCGCGCTCGGCCTGATCTTCCTCAATCCGGTCTTCCTCCTGATCCTCGCCTTCGGTTCCGCCCAATACGTCGGCGAAAAGCCCGCCCAGGCCTGATTCACCAGACCTTAAGCAACAGAAAGGGCGCCCATTCGGGCGCCCTTTTTCATTCCCACCAGGCAGGCTCAGGGACCGCAGATGCCGCAGCCACCAGGGAGTTCGCGGAAGAAGTCGTGGCCTTTGTCGTCGACGAGGATGAACGCAGGGAAGTCGACGACTTCGATCTTCCACACGGCTTCCATCCCGAGCTCGGCATAATCGATGACCTCGACCTTACGAATATTCTCCTGCGCAAGAATCGCGGCGGGGCC
>JBDKKH010000160.1:0-2842 GCA_039796215.1 Verrucomicrobiota bacterium | reverse complement strand
TTCGGGACCGTGAGGGAGAAATCCTTCAGGATCGGGCGGTCGCCGATGGAGGCGTTGAGGTTCTTGATGACGAGCGAGTCGGGCATGGCGGGAAATTAGTTGGAGGAGGATTCCTTGATCTGGGAGCGGCCGTGGAAGCTGATCTCGATGACGTCGGAGTCGAAGCCGGGCGGAAGGATCGAACGGAGGCTCTTGATGACTTCGGACGGAAGCTCGATGTCGTGCACCCGGCCGGTTTCCTTGTCCCGGAAATGGGCATGGGGGGCCAGGTTGGGGCAGTAGCGGGTCGACTCCCGCTCATGGTTGACCTGACGGACCAGGCCGCAGCCGACGAAGGTTTCGAGGCAATTGTAGACCGTGGCCAGGGAGAGTCCGGGCATGACCTCGCGGGCGCGGTGGAAGACCTCGTCGACCGTGGGGTGGTCTCGCTGGGCGAGGAGCACGGTGAAGACGGCCTCGCGCTGGGGCGTGACCTTCTGGCCGCTCTTGACGAGCGCTTCTTGCAAGTGCTCCCGGTCGTGCTCGGTGAGATTTTGAATCATTCTAACTCCCATTCGGTTAGAATGAGTCTAATCCGCAAGAAGAAAGGGAGGTGAAGCTGGGATAGGGGTAGGGATAGGGGTGGGGGTAGAGGTAGGGGGTAGAGGTAGGGGCGGCAAATACTCCCCGAGCAGCCTATTCTAACCCTAACCCTAACCCTAACCCTGCCCCTATCCCTACCCCTACCCCTAAAGCGGGGTCAGTTCAAGCCCCGGGCTTCTTCGCCGCCACCTTGTTCGTCCAGTTTCCGTTGGGCGTCCATCCGGCCGAGTTCATCGGCGACAGCCTTGATCCGCTGATCTTGGGAGAGGCATTCGAGCAGCTGCCGGCGGGTGCTGGCATCGGCGATCAGGTGGCCGGCCGCGGCGTCGGCCAAGGCGCCTGGCTGGTTGGCGAGTCCGCGCAGGCGCTTCATCATCGGAGCGGCGTCCTCGCCTAGGTCCGCGACGATGTTCTCGGCGAAGGCCAGCACGCGGGCGATGTCGCGCGTGCTGCCGATCAGGTCGGCGGAAGCTTCGTCGACGACCGGGGCGATCTCGAGCTGAGGGTAAGGCGTCTTGCGTTTCACCTTGATGACCCTGGCCCGGCGGAGGCCTTCGAGGATGACATGCGAGGTCCCGTCCTCCAATTCGACGTGCCCGACGATGCGTCCGACGCAGGTGAAGGGGCAGGGCGGTTCGTCGTCGTCAGGCCCGAGGCTTTCCTCGTCCAGCTGCGAGATCGCGAACATGCCGCTGCCCGCCAGGGTCTCTTTCAGCATCTTGCGGTAGCGCGGCTCGAAGATGCGCAGCGGCATCAGCTGCTGCGGCAGGAAGACGCAGTTGCCCAAGGTCATGACGGGGACGACGACGGTGGGAACCATGCGTCATCATGAGCGGATTGCTGTCGGAACGCAAACGGCCGGCCGCGGTGGCCGGCCGGCCCTTACTTCTTCTTTTTCACGGGCACGACCGGGAAGATGGGGCTGTCGTAGTCGGCGAGGTCCTGGGGCTTGGCGGCCGCCGCGCGCTTGAAGGTGCCGAGCCAGGGCGGGTTGTACGGGCCGACGAGGTCGATCTTGAGGTCGGGCTTGATCGCCGCCTCGAGGCCGGTGGTCCAGAAGCAGGCGTTCACCACCATGCGGCGGAAGCCCTCGTTGACGAAGTCGCCGGAGGCGCCGTAGGTCGAGGTGAAGACGCGGCCTTCCTTGCCGCCGGCCGCCTTGTAGGTGCGGACCCAGGCGCCGGGCATGGGCTTCTTGGCGGCGTCCACGGGGGAGGCCGACGTCATGCCGGTGAGCGGCTGGGCCATCGCGAGGACGGTGCTGCCTTCGATGGGGGCGGCGGTGTAGGCGCCGATCTCGGCCCAGACGTCCTTCACGCCGCGCAGGATGGGATGGGCGGCTTGCTCGGCGACCAGGTCGAGGCGGGTGCTGGACTTGTGGTTGGGGCCGTAGTGGCCGGCCCAGGTCTCGCCGAGGATCTGCCGGCCGAAGCCGCCTTTGAAGTCCTCGCCCTTGTAGTCGAAGGAGTATTTGTGGAAGGGGCTGTCCTTCGCATAACGGAAACCATGGGTGGCGGTGCGCAGGCCGACGACGGCGCCGCCGCGGTTCAGATAGTCCAGGATCGGCTGCATCTGGTCGGCGGGGAGGGTCTGGAAGCGCGTGAAGATGACCATCAGGTCGGCGTCCTTCAGCGCCGCGGTGCCGGGGATGTTGCTAGGGTTGCCCAAGGCGATGGTGCCGGTCTTGGGTTCGATGCCGAAGAGCACCGTGCAATGGAAGCCCTGGTGCTTGGCGAGGATGCGGGCGAGCTGCGGCAAGGCTTCCTCGGACTTGTATTCGTGGTCGTTGGCGATCAGCACGACCTTCTTGCCCTTGCCCGGGCCTTCGGCGCCGACGTAGGTCAGCGGGGTCTCCGCCGCGTGCGCTGCGAGGGTGAGCAGGGCGAGGCAGAGCAGGCGCAGGGAGCACATTCCCCTTCTTTAGCCTTCCCGGCCGGCTCAGGTCAACCGCCTTGCCTTCAGAGCCACTGGTCGAGGAACAGCTTCTTCGGGTCGGGACTGTCGGTTTCCGCGAAGTAGACCGCCATGCGCAAAGAAGGGAGGAAATGGGCGCCGAGCTTCGCCCTGTTGCGCGCGGCGATCTCCGTGAGGAGCGATTCGGGCGAACGGCCGGCGAGCTGGTCCACGCGGTAGTAGCCGGCGTCGAGCAGCTCGCGGGCGACGTCCACGGGGAAGCGCGAAATCCGCATGAACGGACTGCACACGGCCTCCCGTCGCCGTTCGGCCGCGCGCTGTCGTTCCGCTTCGTCCACGGTCAGAG
>JBDKKH010000159.1:0-27500 GCA_039796215.1 Verrucomicrobiota bacterium | reverse complement strand
CCTCTTTCTCATGACGGTCAACGTATGCCATGGGCGCATGGACTCGGCGGATGAAGCATCCTCTCGGATGCTGAGAACGGCTGCGTGTCGTCGCATCAATACGCGGCGACGTATCGATGGCACGCTTTTCCGCTTGGCGACTTACCTGCGGAGCGGAGCTTAAGCCGAGGCATCCCTGATGATGCTTCCAGTCGCGGCGTCGAAGGAGTCGTCACCTGCCCATCACGCGGCTGGGCCGAAGCAACTCAGCCGGCCTTAACACCACCGCACCCATGCTAACGGACCTCGTCATGAGGACGGCAGCCAGGACGCCGCGCGGCCTGGGGCGTTCTCGCACCAGACGGTGGCATGCGCCCGCCTCAGGCGTGCCCGGGCGTGCGAGGGTAGGCGATGACGTCGCGGATGTTGCCCTCGCCGGTGACGAACATGAGCAGACGCTCGAAACCGAGGCCGAAGCCGGCATGCGGCACGGAGCCGTAACGACGGGTATCGACGTACCAAGCATAAGAGCCGAGATCCAGGCCATGAGCCTGCATGGCCGTGACCAGCCGGTCGAGCCGCTCTTCGCGCTGGCTGCCGCCCACGATCTCACCGACGCCCGGCACCAGCACATCCATGGCGGCCACGGTCTTTCCGTCATCGTTCTGGCGCATATAAAAAGGCTTCGCGGACTTCGGGTAGTCGTAGACGGTGACGGGGCGCTTGAAATGCTCCTCGGTCAGATAACGCTCGTGCTCGGACTGCAGATTCTCGCCCCAGACGACCGGATACTCGAAGGCGCGACCGGACTGCAGCAGCAGTTCGACCGCCTCGGTATAGGTCACGCGCGCGAACGGTCGCTCGGACACGAATCGCAGCCGCTCCAGCAGGCCTTTGTCGACGTAAGCGTTGAAGAATTCGAGTTCGTCGGCGCACTGCTCCAGGGCCGTCCGTACGAGGTGCTTCACGAGTTCCTCGGCGCAACGCATATCGCCCTCCAGATCGCAGAAAGCCATCTCCGGCTCGATCATCCAGAACTCGCTGGCGTGGCGGCTGGTATGGGAGTTCTCGGCGCGGAACGTCGGGCCGAACGTGTAGACATCGCCCAAGGCGCAGGCGAGAGTCTCGCCTTCAAGCTGGCCCGAGACCGTCAGATAGGCCTGTTTTGCGAAGAAATCGGCGGACCAGTCGACCTTGCCCTCGGGCGTCTTCGGCGGAGCGACCGGGTCGAGGGTCGTGACGCGGAAGAGTTCGCCGGCCCCCTCGCAGTCGCTGGCGGTCACGATCGGCGTGTGGACGTAGGCGAAGCCGCGCTGCTGGAAGAAGTCATGGACCGCCATGGCCATGCGGCTGCGCACGCGCATCATCGAGCCGAGCCGGTTGGTCCGGGCGCGCAGGTGCGGGATCGTCCGGAGGAACTCGACGGTGTGCCCCTTCTTCTGGAGCGGGAAGGTCTCGTCGGCGCGGCCCAGCAGGCGGAAAGCCGTGGCCTTGAGCTCCCACTTCTGGCCTTTGGCCGGCGAAGGCACGAGCTCGCCGTCCACGCTGACCGAGGAGCCGGTCAGCGCTTCCTTCAGGTGCTCGGCGCCGGGTGTCGCTACATCGACGACCACCTGCAGGTTCTTGAAGGCGGACCCATCGTTGAGCTCGATGAAGGAGAATTCCTTGGCATCGCGCCGGGTGCGGACCCAGCCGGAGACCGTGACACCTCGCAGCGCCTGCTCCGAGGCGAGCGCCTGCTTGACCTTGATTCGCATGAGCCAATTTGCACCACCCCGAAGGCTAAAACAAGCGAGACATGGAAGCAGGCGGGGTTTCGCCCGTTTTTTCGGGACGGGCTGGACAACCCTGAGTCCTTTACCACGCTTGGACTCCTTCTCTCATGAACGCCCTCGAACAGCTTCGCCAACACACCAAAGTCGTCGCCGACACCGGCGACTTCGCCGCCATGAAGGCCTTCAAGCCTCTGGATGCCACGACCAACCCCAGCCTGATCCTCAAGGCCGTCCAGATGCCCGAGTATCAGGCGCTCCTCCAGAAGGCCGCCCAGGACAACAAGAGCAAGGGCGTCCAGGCCGCCGTCGACGCGCTCCTCATCTCCTTCGGCACCGAGATCCTCAAGATCGTCCCAGGCCGCGTCTCCACCGAAGTCGACGCCCGCCTGTCCTTCGACAAGGCGGCCACGGTCGCCAAGGCTCGCGAGCTGATCGCCCTTTATAAGGCCGCCGGCATCCCCAAGGAGCGCATCCTCGTCAAGATGGCTTCCACCTGGGAAGGCATCCAGGCCGCCGCCGAGCTCGAAAAGGAAGGCATCCGTTGCAACCTGACCCTGCTCTTCTCGTTCGCCCAGGCCGTCGCCTGTGCCGACGCCAAGGTCCAGCTGATCTCCCCGTTCGTCGGCCGCATCTACGACTGGCACAAGAAGGCCCAAGGCGCCAACTGGAACGAAGTCGCCTCTTCAGGCGCCAACGATCCCGGCGTCCAGTCCGTCCGCCGCATCTTCGCCTACTACAAGCGCAACGGCATCAAGACCGAAGTCATGGGTGCATCCTTCCGCAATTGCGGCCAGATCAAGGCCCTCTGCGGTTGCGACCTCCTGACCATCGCCCCGAACCTCCTCGAGGAGCTCTCCAAGGACTCCGCCGCGGTGCCCAAGGTGCTCGACGAAGCCGCCGCCAAGTCCGAAGGCGAAGCCGCCAAGGCCTGGGGCGAGAAGGAATTCCGCTGGCACCACAACGAAGACGCGATGGCCACGGAGAAGACCGCCGAAGGCATCCGTGCCTTCGCCGTCGACGGCAAGAAGCTCGACGACCTGGTCGCCAAGGCCATCGGTTAAAAGCACTGTCAGTCCTTCAAGCAAGGCCGGGCCGCAAGCCCGGCCTGCTTATTTGCGTCGCTGGCGGACGGCCTCGAAGAGGCAGATCGCGGCGGCGTTCGACACATTGAGCGAATCCGAGAGGCCGGCCTGCGGGATCGAGATCTTCTCGTCGGCGCCTTTGAGCCAGAAATCCGAAAGCCCGTCCTTTTCCGAGCCCAGCAGCAGCGCCACGGGTCCGCGACAATCGACGTCCCAATAGGCCTTGGTCGCCGCCGGCGAAGTCGCGAGCGAGCGGACGCCCTTGGCCTTCATCCAGGCGGCGGCCTCCTGCGAGGTGCAGACGGCCACGGGCATGGAGAAAAGCGCGCCCTGCGAGGATCGGACGACGTTCGGATTGAAGACGTCAGTGATCGGGTCGCAGACGATGAGGGCGTCGCAGCCGGCGGAATCGGCCGTACGGAGGAGCGCGCCGAGGTTACCCGGCTTCTCGACCGATTCGGCGACGAGCAGGAGCGGGTTGGCCGAAGGCTTGAGCTGGTCGAGGGAGCAGTTCCAGGTCCGGGCGACGCCGAGCAGGCCGTCGGGGCCTTCGCGGCCGCTGACCTTCTCGAAGGCGGAGACGCCCAGTTCGCAGCAATCGACGCCAGCGACGCGGGCGTTGGTCACCAGCTCGGCAGCCTCGGAGCCGCGGAACATCGACGGACAAAAATAGATCTCGAGCACCTCGACCTTACGCTCGATGGCCCGGGAGAGCTCCCGGAGGCCTTCGGCGATGAACAGACCGCGGGCTTCGCGCTCGGCGCGGTCGCGCAGGCGGGCCAACGCCTGCACGCGGGGGTTCTGTCGGCTTTGGATGACCTCGTCAGGCACGGGCGAAGTGAGAACCAAGGCCGGCCGAAGGGCAAGGATAGGCCATCGGCGGGGATAAGTCTCGACCTCTCCGCCCGGAGGCGGACTTTATCGCCATGTCCGAATTCGAGCCGCCTCAGTCCCGCAAACCCGACGCCTCCAAGTTCCGGGAGGGCAAGTTCACCTATCACCAGGAGATCGAGGTCGAGATCGCGAGCCTGACGAACCTCGGCGAGGGCGTCGCCCGCGTCGACGGCTGGGTCGTCTTCATCGCCGGCGCCTTGGCCGGCGAGAAGGTCGTGGCACGTGTCTGGCACAACGCCGCCAACTTCTCGCGCGCCGACCTCGTCAGCGTCGTCGTCCCCTCGCCTCACCGCGTCCAGCCCCGCTGCGACCTCTTCGGCGAATGCGGCGGCTGCCAGTACCAGAACCTCGCCTACCCGCAGCAGCTCGAGTGGAAGCAGAAGCAGGTCGCGGAGGCCTTCGAGCGCCTCGGCGGCATCAAGACGAAGGTCGACCCGTGCCACCCTTCGCCCAAGCAGTACGGCTACCGCTCCAAGATCACGCCGCACTTCATGACCCCGCGTCGCGCGGACTTCCCGATCGGCTTCCTCGCCGCCGGCACCTCCCGCCGCGTCGTCGACGTACCGAAGTGCCCGATCGCCACGGACGCGATCAACGCCGCCTACGCCCGCTCCCGCAAGGACATCAAGGCCAACCCCGGCCGCTTCGAACGCGGCGCCACCCTGCTCTTCCGTGATTGCGAAGAAGGCGTCGTCACCGACTCCCGCCAGGTCGTCACCGAGAAGGTCGGCTCCGTGCAGCTCAAGTTCCTCGCCGGCGAGTTCTTCCAGAACAACCCGTCCGTCCTCGAGCAGTTCGTCGGCCATGCCATCAAGCTCGCGCACGAATCCGGCGCCAAGCACCTCGTCGACACCTATTGCGGCTCCGGCCTCTTCGCCCTCTCCGGCGCCCGTCTCTTCGAATCCGTCAACGGCATCGAAGTCAGCGCCGAAGCCGCCCGCAAGGCCGCCGAGAACGCCACGCTCAACCACTTCCTCAACTGCCGCTTCATCGCCGGCTCGGCGGAATCGATCTTCAAGAAGATTCCTGTCGAGGGCAGCGAGTCCGCCGTGATCGTCGACCCGCCCCGCAAGGGCTGCGACGAAGCCTTCCTCGACCAGCTGGACGCCTTCAGCCCGCGCCGCATCGTCTACGTCAGCTGCGCGCCCGACACCCAGGCCCGCGACGTGAAGTATCTCTGCGCCAAGGGCTGGAAGGTCGTCTCGGTCCGTCCGTTCGACCTCTTCCCGCAGACCCGCCACGTCGAGTGCATCGCGGCGCTGGAACGCGCCTAAGCCTCGCATCAGGGCACAAAAAAGGGGCGCCGCGAGGCGCCCCTTCTGTTTGGCCGGTCAGCCGGTTCAGGCCTGCGGCTTGGCGGCGTTCTCTTCCTCTTCCTCGGAACGCTCGACCTTCGAGATGCCCAGGAGCGACTCGCCGTCCTTGAGGCGCATGACGCGGACGCCCTTGGTGTTACGACCCGCCGTGCAGCGGATGTCGGACACTTTGGTGCGGATGGACTGTCCGCCCTTGGTGAGGAGCATGACTTCGTCCTCCTCCTGGACGCTGAGGGCGCCGGCCACCCCGACCTCGGTGGAGATGGCGATGACGCCCTTGCCGCCCCGGGACTGCTTGCGGTAGACGGGCTCCTTGGATTCAGGATCGTCGAAGGGCGTGCGCTTGCCGATGCCGTCGATGCCGACGACAAGGAGCGTGCAGGCCGGGTCGACGACTTCCATCGCCTTGACCAGGTCGCCGCTGTCGAGGTTCATGCCGATCACGCCGGTCGTGTCGCGGCCCATCGAACGGACGTCGGACTCGTGGAAGCGGATGGACATGCCGGACTGCGAGATCATCACGACCTCGTTGTCGCCGTTGGTCAGCTTGGCCGCGATGAGGCGGTCGCCGTGCTCGATGTTGATGCCGATGATGCCGCCCTTGCGGTAGTTGGCGTACTTCGAGATCTCGGTCTTCTTGATCGTGCCGTTGGCGGTGCACATCATGAGGAACTTGCCCTCGTCGAAGTTCGAGACGCAGACCATCGCGGCCAGCTTCTCGTCATCCTTGAGGTCGAGCAGGCGGGCGATCGACTTGCCGCGCGAGGCGCGGTTGGCTTCCTCGATCTCGTAGACCTTCTCCACGTAGACACGACCGTTGTTCATGAAGAACAGGATGTGGTCGTGCGTGTTGGCCGTGAAGAGGTGCTCGATGAAGTCGCTGTCCTCGTCGGAAGCGGCCTTGGAGAGCTCGGCGCCCTTGGTGCCCTTGCCGCCGCGCTTCTGGAGGCGGTACTGGGCGACCGGGGTGCGCTTGATGAAGCCGGCGTGCGAGACGGTGACCACGCAGCCTTCGTTGGCCACGATGTCTTCCATCGACAGGTCACCTTCCTGGGCGGTGACCTTCGTCTTGCGGGGTCCGATGTGCTTCTTGGCGGCGTCGCGCAGCTCCTTCTTGATGAGGGAGAGCAGCTTCGACTCGCTGGAGAGGATGCCGCGGAGCTCTTCGACGAGCGCCATCAGTTCGCGGTATTCGGCCTCGATCTTGTCGCGCTCCAGGCCGGTGAGCTGGTAGAGGCGCAGGTCGAGGATGGCCACGGCCTGGCGTTCGCTCAGGCCGTACTTGGCCATGAGCTTCACGCGGGCCTCGTCGCGGTTGGACGCGGCGCGGATGATCTTCACGAAGTCGTCCAGGTTACGCAGGGCGATCTTGAAGCCTTCGAGGATGTGGGCGCGGTCTTCGGCCTTGCGGAGGCGGAAACGGGTGCGGCGGGTGACGACGTCGCGGCGGTGCTCGACGAAGCACTCGAGCAGCTCGCGGATGTTCATCTGCTTCGGGCGACGCTTGTCGAGGGCGAGCAGGATGACGCCGAACGAGTTCTCGAAGTTCGTGTGCTTGTAGAGCTTGTTGATGACGACCTTCGGGTTCTCGTTGCGCTTGAGCTCGATGACCACGCGCGTGTTCTCGTCGGACTCGTCGCGGAGGTCGGAGACCTCGTCGAGGACCTTCTCGGAGCAGAGCTCGGCGATGTGCTTCACCAGGGAGGAGCGGTTGACGTTGTAGGGCAGTTCCGTGAGGACGATCTGCTCCTTGCCGTTCTTCATCTCCTCGGTGTGGGCGACGCCGCGGACGCGGATGATGCCGCGGCCGGTGCGGAGGTACTGCTTGATGCCTTCCTTGCCGTTGATGACGCCGCCGGTCGGGAAGTCCGGGCCGATGATGATCTTCTCGAGGTCTTCGACGGTGGCGCTGGGCTTGTCGATGATGAGGCAGGTGGCCTCGACGAGTTCGTTGAGGTTATGCGGCGGGATATTGGTCGTCATGCCGACCGCGATGCCGGTCGAACCGTTCATCAGCAGGTGGGGCAAGGCGCACGGCAGGACGGTCGGCTCGGTGGTCGACTCCTTGTAGTTGGGGGTGAAGTCCACGGTATCCTCGTCGATGTCGGCGAGGAGCTCGGAGGAGATTTCAGAGAGGCGGCACTCGGTGTAACGGTAGGCCGCGGGCGGATCGCCGTCGACGGAGCCGAAGTTGCCCTGCGGCTCGATCAGCTGGTAGCGCATCACCCAGTTCTGGGCGAGGCGGACGAGCGTGTCGTACACGGAACTGTCGCCGTGCGGGTGGTAGTTCTTCAGCACTTCGCCGACGACGCCGGCGCACTTGTCGAACGGGCGGTTGTGGACGAGGCCTTCGCGGAGCATCGCGTAGAGGATGCGACGCTGCACGGGCTTCAGGCCGTCGCGCGCGTCCGGGAGGGCGCGGGAGACGATGACGGACATCGAGTAATCGATGTAGGCCGTCTGCATGATGTCCGTGATGTTGGCGGACGTGAGCTTTTCCTTGTCAGAGTACATGTTCGAAGAGGTCTCGGGTTAGGTTCGTCAGGACGATCAGACGTCGAGGTTGGAGGTGTTGAGCGCGTTGTCCTCGATGAAGGCGCGGCGGTTCGGGACGTCCTCGCCCATCAGCATGGCGAAGACGCGGTTGGCTTCGGCGGCGTCGGCGATGTCGACCTTGAGGAAGCGGCGCTTGGCCGGATCCATCGTGGTCTCGAAGAGCTGCTTGGGGTTCATTTCGCCCAGGCCCTTGTATCGCTGGATCGTCAGGCCCTTACGGCCGAACTGGCGGATCTGGCCGATGAGCTCGAGGATCGAGCCGAGCGGGATGGGCTCGGCCTTCTTGACGATCTTCTTGGCCGGCTTCTCCTCGCCCTTGGCCTCCTCGTCGCCTTCGGCGGCGGGAGCTTCTTCGGCGGTCGAGCCGTCGATCAGGTGGTAGCGCGGCTCCTCGCCGGCGGTGAACTGCTTCACGTCCATGCCCTGGGTCTCGAGTTCCTTGAGCACCTTGGTGATGGCGTCGTTCTCGAAGACCTCGATCACGTTGACGCGCTCCTGGACGACCGTGCCGTCCTTGAGCTTCTTCTCACGGTCGATCTTGTCGGCGAGGAAGTCCTCGACGCCGGCCTTGCGCAGGTAGGCCTGCTTGGCGTCGGTGTCGGCGAGGAACTCGTAGGTCTCCTCGTTGCCCGTGCGGGTGCGCACGATGAAGCGCGGGAGCGCGTGCGTCTTATGGTCCTGCTGGTCGAGGTAATCGCCGAGCTGGCAGCCCGTGCGGCCGATGCCGGCGCCGAGGGATTCGAGACGGGCGAGCGATTCGACGATCTTGTCGAGCTTCTGGCCCGGGAAGACGTGCTTGTCGCGGAGGCGGAGCAGGTTGACGTCCTCGGAGCCGAGCTCGAGGAGGATGCGGTTCAGCTCAGGATCGTTGTCGACGTACTGCTCACGCTTCTTGCGCTTGATGCGGTAGAGAGGCGGCTGGGCGATGTAGACGTAGCCGGCTTCGATGAGGCCGGGCATCTGGCGGAAGAGGAACGTCAGGAGGAGCGTACGGATGTGGGAGCCGTCGACGTCGGCGTCCGTCATGATGACCAGCTTGTGGTAGCGGCACTTCGTGACGTCGAAGGCGCCGTCGCCCTCGTGCTTGCCGATGCCGGTGCCGCAGGCGGTGATGATCGTGCGGATCTCTTCGTTGGAGAGGATCTTATCGATGCGGGCCTTCTCGACGTTGAGGATCTTGCCTTTGATCGGGAGGATCGCCTGGTAACGGCGGTCGCGGCCCTGCTTGGCGGAACCGCCGGCCGAGTCGCCTTCGACGATGTAGAGCTCGCAGACGGACGGGTCGCTCTCGGAGCAGTCGGCCAGCTTGCCAGGGAGGCCGCCGGAGGACATCGCCGACTTGCGGACGGTCTCGCGGGCCTTGCGGGCGGCCTCGCGGGCGCGGGCGGCGTTGAGGCACTTGTCGACGATGCGACGGCCGGTCTTCGGGTCGCGCTCGAGGTAGTACTTGAGCTGCTCGCCGACGACGGAGGTCACGATGCCCTCGACCTCGGGATTGGTCAGGCGGGTCTTGTTCTGGGACTGGAACTTCGGGTCGGGGTGCTTGACGGAGATCACGGCCACGAGGCCTTCGCGCATGTCTTCGCCGTTGAGCTTGGCGTCCTTGTCCTTGATGAGGTTGTTGGACTTCGCGTAGTGGTTGATGACGCGGGTGAGCGCGGAGCGGAAGCCGGAGAGATGCGTGCCGCCTTCGGGCTGGTTGATGAGGTTGGCGTAGCTGAAGACCATCTCGTCGTAGCGGTCGTTGTACTGAAGGGCCACGTCGAGGGTCATACGGCGCATGCCCGGCTTGGGCTTCTCGCCCTCGGCCATCACGCGCGGATTGGCGAGGTCGGTGAAATCGACTTCGGCGGAGATCAGGATCGGCTTCTCGAACAGGCGCTCCTCGTTGGCGTTGAGGAACGAGACGTATTCGGCGATGCCCTCCTTGAACTCGAACTTATCGGCGCGGTTGGAGCGATGGTCCTTCATCTCGACCGTGATGCCGGGGACGAGGAAGGCCAGCTCGCGCATACGGCGGACGAGGGTGTCGTATTTGAATTCCTGGGTGGCGACGAAGATCTCCGGGTCGGGGTGGAACGTGATCTTCGTGCCCGTGCGCTTCGTCTTGCCGATGACCTTGATGGACTGGGTGACCTCGCCGCGGCAGAACTTCATCTGGTGGACCTCGCCTTCGCGGCTGACTTCGGCGATGAAGCTGTCGGAAAGGGCGTTCACGCACTTGGCGCCGACACCGTTGAGGCCGCCCGAGACCTGGTAGGCGCCCTTGTCGAACTTGCCGCCGGCATGGAGGTTCGTGAGCACGAGCTCGAGGGTCGGCACCTTTTCCTCCGGGTGCATCGCGACGGGGATGCCGCGTCCGTCGTCCTCGACGGAAAGGGAGCCGTCCGCGTGGATCTCGACCTTGATGTTCTTGCAATATCCGGCGAGGGCTTCGTCGATCGAGTTGTCGACGATCTCATACACGCAGTGATGGAGACCGGTCTCGTTCGTATCGCCGATATACATACCGGGTCGCTCGCGCACGGCCTTCAAGCCCTTGAGCCGCTTGATGTCGGAAGCACCGTAGCTTTCGTTGCCGGCATGCTTGCCGCGATTCGGGGTTTTCTCGGAATTCTCGCTCATGATTTGTTTGGTAAAAGGATGGAAAATCCCCGCCCGTGGGAGGGGTAGGAAAATGCTGTTTTTCACAGGCACTTCTGCAACAGGAAACCCCTCGCCTGAGGAGGTTTTTGTTCGCCCAGAAATAACTAACAATCAACCCCTTACAAAAACTAATGAGGGGTGTAAGTTGTCTTTATTCACACGTTATCCACAGCCATGCCACAGCCTTCTCGACAGGCATGCCTAAAGGGGGCTTAAGCAGGACCAAAAAAGTCCGTTATCGGGCCGAAGGCCGATTCGCCGGCGTCCTCCAGGACGTAATGCCCGGCCTCAGGCCAAAGCAACGTCTGGGCGGCCGGAAATCGTCGGGTAAAGCCCTCGAGGAAGCTCACATCGAAGCAGAAGTCGCGCAGACCCCAGCAAAGTAGCATCGGCTTGTCCTTAAGCGCGGACAGAGAGGCTTCCACGTCAGCCAGGACGCTTCGGGTGGGGTGCTCCGACTCCATCGGTATGTCGGCCACGAAGTCGGCCACTGCTCGTCGGACCGAGGGCGATCCATAGGGGGCCAGGAATCCGGCCTTGGCGACGAGACTGAGGGGTTTCTCGACCGACATCCAGGTAGCAGGCCAAGCGAAGCCGTTCAGTCCTTGGACGATGAAACGGCCCAGGAGCGGGGCGCGGCAGAGAGCGATCCGGGCAGGGATGCGCTCGGAAAGGAAAGCACCGGTGTTCGTGACAAGGATCTTCCCTACCCTCTCCGGCCGGCGACCAGCGACGCCGAAGCCGATGGCGCCACCCCAGTCATGGACGCCTAGGTCGAACTCCTTGAGCCCGAGATGGGCGATGAGCGCTTCGACATCGGCGATACGGTCGGCCAGGCGCAGGAAACGGTCAGGGCGGGCGGAGAGTCCCATGCCGACATGGTCCGGCGCGATGACGCGGCGGCCCTGGGCGGCGAGCCTTAGGATCAGGTCGCGCCAGAGGAATGACCATGAAGGGTTTCCGTGCAGCAGCAAGACCGGGCGGCCGTCGCGCGGCCCGTGGTCGACATAGCTCATGCGCCCCGAGAGAGCGGCGAAGTCCTGCGGAGCGAACGGATAAAGAGCCCTGACGGCAGGCGAAAGGTCGGCGGCGTTCATGGGCATTCGATGGCGAGCATCATGCTGGCGAGACCGCTACCGATGCCCAGCAACGCGACGCGGTCGCCGGGCTTGATCCGTCCTTCGGCAAGCCCGAGGGCGAGCGTGGCCGGCACGGAGACCGAGCCAACGTTGCCGAGGCGGTCGAAGCTCTGGCAATCCTTGGCGGGGTCGAGGCCGAGTTTCTCGAACAACAGCGAAGAGTGGCGACGGCCGACCTGATGCGTGACCACGCGGTGCGGAGTGGATTCGTCCCATCCCGTCACACCCTTGAAGCGACCCCAGCAACGCTGGGCCAAGGCCACGCCGGCGACGAGCAACGCCTCCGAATCCGTGCGCATGTCCAGTTCGGCGGAAGACGCATCCCCCTCGCAAAGACCGTTGGCCGAGGAATCGGTCTCCGCGGCCCCGCCCAGCAAGCGGAGTGCGCCGGGAACCGCAAGATCGTCGCGGCAGACCACGGCGGCGGCGCCGCCGGCGCCGATCGTGAGATTGGCGAAATACGGCTTGATGGTCTCGCGCGTGAGCGCGAGGTCCTCGTTGAGCAGCCGGATCGTCCGTTCCACCAGCGGACGGCCATCCTCGCCGGAACAGACCAACGCCCGCCGGATCAAGCCCGCCTCCACCATGCCTGCGGCGAGCGCGACGGCGTTGAGGAAACCTAGGCAGGCGTTCGAGACGTCCAGGATCTGCGCCTGCGGGCCGAGCCCGAGGAGACCGTGCACATAGGCCGCCGTCGAAGGCTCGAGGCGGTCACGGCAGACCGAAGCATGGATCAGCAGGTCGATGTCGGCGGGGCCCACACCGGCGGCCTGCATCGCCCGGCGACCCGCCATGGCGGAAGCCGAGGATGGGCGGATAGCCTGCGGCCAGAAGCGACGCTCGCGGATGCCAGTCATCAGTTCGAGGCGGCCTTCGGGCAGCTTAAGTCGGCCATACACCGGCGCCAGGCGACGTTCCACCTCGTCGGAGGTCCAGACCTCGGGAGGCAGCTCGGCGACGAGGCCGGACAAGACTGTTCGCTTGAAGATCACGCTCCGGGAAGACGGGAAGAAGCGGCCACGAGTTCTTCGTCGAAGAAATTCCAGCCCATGCCGGCGTCGACCACGATGCCCTGGCCGTTGACACCGCTCGAGCGCGGCGAAAGCAGCCAGACCGCGGTGTCGGCGACCTCCTGGGTCTTCAGCGCCTCCTTGCGGAAAGTCATCTTCTCGGCGTGCAGGTAGTTATGGAGATAGCCCGGGATGCCCGCGCTGGCGCTCGTCTTGAGCGGGCCCGCGTTGACGGAGTTGAAACGCACGCGCGTGTCAGCCGAGAAGGATTTCGCGAGGAAGCGGCTGGCGGACTCCAGCGCCGCCTTGATCGGCGACATGTAGCCGTAGTTGGAAGCCGTGACCTGGGAGGAGATGCCGATGGAGACGACCGATGCGTCGGGCCGCAGGAACGGCTTGAGCGCGCGGGCGAGCTCGACGAGCGAGAACGCGGAGATGGCCGTGGCCTGCAGGAAATCCGCGCGTACGGTCTCGTGGAACGGCTGCATTCCTTTGGAGAAATTGGCGAAGGCCACGCTGTGGAGCACGCCGTCGAGCAGGCCGTGGTCGCGCCCGACCGCGGCGGCGAGCTGCTGCGTCTGCGCCTCATGCTCCAGGTCGCAAAGGTAGACCGGCTTTCCGTCGAGCAGGCCTTTCAGCGAGTCGAGACGGGCCTGCGAACGCACCGAATAGACCACCTTAGCCCCTTCGGACTCCAGGGTCTTGGCGACGTGCCAGGCGACGGACTTCTTGTTCGCGACGCCCAGGACGAGGAACGTCTTACCGGTCAGGCCGAGGAAGGACATGGGTCAGGCGGGTTGCTCGACGAGCGCGAGGGCGAAACGGATCGTCAGCACGGCCTTGCCGTCACGCCGGACCGTGCCCGTGAGGAAGTGGAACTGCTGCAGGGTCTCGACATGCTTAACGTCGATCGAGACGGTGTCGCCGGGCTTCACCATGCCCTTGAACTTGGCTTCCTCGATGCGGCAAAGCACCGGGGTCTTTCCGGCCGGGGCGCCGCCTTCGGCCTGGAGTTTCTTCGTCAGGTAGACCGCGCCTGCCTGGAAGACCGATTCGCAGAGCAATACGCCGGGGGTGATGGGGTTGCCAGGATAGTGACCGGCGTAGAAAGGCTCGTCGGCCCGGAAGGTGCGGGTGCACGTCGCGCCGTCGGCCCGGACCTCGTCGATCCGGTCCAGGAAGAGGAACGGCGGCCGATGTGGGATAGTGTCGAGGACAGCCTGCAACATGGACGCATTTTTGCCTCCGGAAGGACGGACAAGCGACACGAAAACACCGCGGGCCGTATTTGCCTTTCCGGGAAGGCCGCCTACCTTGCAGCGCATGAAGACCCTCTTCGCCACCCTTCTCATGAGCACCCTGCCCTTCTTCGGTGACGCCGCTGAAAAGCTCGCCGTCGGCGACGCCATTCCGGACGTCACCTGCAACGACCAAGACGGCAAGCCCGTCGCCCTGGCCAAGGAGGCCGCCCAAGGCTACCTCCTCGTCTATTTCTACCCCAAGGCCAAGACCGGCGGCTGCACCAAGCAGGGCTGCTCGCTGCGCGACAACTGGGACGCACTCCAGAAAGCGGGCGTCAACGTCCTCGGCGTCAGCACCGACGACGAAAAGTTGCAGAAAGAGTTCAAGGAGGAGCAGAAGTTCCCCTTCCGCCTTCTGGCCGACAAGGAGAAGAAAGCCGTCACCGAAGCCTTCGGGGTCAAGAACTTCATCGGCATGGCCGGCCGCAGCGCCTTCCTCTTCAAGGACGGCAAGTGCGTCTACGCCGACCACAAAGGCCACACCGGCGACCAGGCCCAGGTGATCCTGGCCTTCCTCGCCGGCGCGAAGAAGTAAGCCTTCCGGACGGTCCCAACAGAAAGGCCGCCTCGATGAAGGCGGCCTTTTTCGTTTCCTGACGGCAGGCTCAGTGGCCCTTGATCGGGAAGAGGTCGGTCACGCTGTTGTTGCCGTGGATGCGACGGATGGCGTCGGACAGCAGCGGGGCGATCGAGAGGACCGTGATCGGCAGGTCCTTGGGCCAGTCGGCGGGGACGGAATTGGTCGTGATGACTTCGTCGATGACGCCGCGGCGCAGGCGCTCGAAGGCGATGTCCTGGATCATGCAGTGCGAGACCACGGCGCGGACCGAGCGGGCGCCGTTCTTCTTCAGCAGTTCGGCGGCGGCCACGAGCGTGCCCGCGGTCTCCGTCATGTCGTCGACCAGGATGATGTCGCGACCCTCGACCTCGCCGACCAGGCTGGTGGCCTGGACGGTGGTCGCGCTCGTCCGGCGCTTGGCCACGAAGCCGTAAGGCAGGTTCAGCATGTCGGCCACGGCGGAAGCGTACTTCAAGCCGCCGACATCAGGCGAGAACACCGTGGCGTCCTTCAGCCAAGGCTTGTCCTTGATGTGTTTGTAGAAGACGGGCGAGGCGTAGAGATGGTCGACGGGGATGTCGAAGAAACCTTGGATCTGCTGGGCGTGGAGGTCGACCGTCAGCACGCGGTTGGCGCCGGCGGCCGTGAGCAGGTTGGCGACGAGCTTCGCCGTGATCGGCACGCGCGGCTTGTCTTTGCGGTCCTGGCGGGCGTAGCCGAAGAAAGGGATCACGGCCGTGATGCGGGCGGCGGAGGCTCGGCGCATCGCGTCGATCATGATGAGCAGCTCCATGATGCGGTCGTTGGCCGGCGCGCAGGTGGGCTGGACGAGATACACGTCGCACCCGCGGATGTTCTCGTTGATCTGCACGAACGTCTCGCCGTCGGGGAAACGGTTGACGGTCGCGGTGCCGAGCGGCACGCCGAGATGCTCGCAGATCTCCTTGGCCAGCGCCGGATTGGCGTTGCCGGTGAAAATCTTCATCTCTGGTGCGCTCATGTCGGTTAACGTCCAGCAGAGTCCGAGGAGGCGGCCAGCGAATCAACCTTTTTGAACAATTCAGGCAGGCGGCGGGACAGCACGACGAGGCGGCGCTCCAGCCCGAAGTCCGTGGCGGGAGTACCGTTCATGAATCCGTCGGCGGGGACGTCCGTGAAGAGGCCCGCCTGCGCCCCCAGTTTGACGCGGTCTCCGAGGGTCAGGTGCCCGGCCACGCCGGCCTGGCCGCCCAAGACGCAGTGGTCGCCCAAGGTGGTGCTGCCGGCGATGCCGACTTGCGCGGTGATCAGGCACTGCCGGCCGATGCGCACATTGTGAGCGATCTGCACGAGGTTATCGATCTTGGTGCCGCGCCCCACCACGGTCTGGCTGAAGCGGGCTCGGTCGAGGGTGGAGTTCGCCCCCACCTCGACATCGTCCTCCAACACCACGTTGCCGATCTGGGGAATGCGCTGGATCGAGCCTTTGATCGGTTCGTAGCCGAAGCCGTCGGAGCCGATGACAGCGCCGGACTGGAGCCGACAACGGGCCCCGAGGACGCAATAGTCGCCGACCACGACGCCCGGCTTGAGCCAGCAATCCGGTCCGACGCTCGCGTGGGCGCCGACAAAGCAACGCGCCTCCAGCACCGCGCCCGGGCCGACCCGGGCGCCCTCGCCGACCACGCAGAGCGGACCGATATGGGCCGAGGGGTCGACCTGAGCGGAAGCCGCGACGACGGCGGAGGCATGGACACCGGCGGCCGGACGCGGCCACAGCCGGGCCTCGAGCACCGAGCAAAGCAAGGCCAGCGCGTAGGAGGGATGCTCGACGCGGAGGAAGACCTGGCCGGACGCGGGACGCCCTTCGAAATCGAGGGGCACCAAGATCGCGCCCGCCTTCGAGGAGGCCACTTGAGACGCATATTTGCTGTTACCAAGGAAGGACAGCTCGGCGGACGTGGCTTCGGCCAGTCCGGAGATCCCGCCGATGGGCGCGGAACGCTCACCTTCGACGGATTTGACCCCGGTCAAGGCGGCCAGTTCGGCGATGGTGAAGGAGAGCGGCATGGGTCCAAATGAAGCGCCCCTGACTGGCAGGGGCGCGGGAAAGGTTACTTGGCGGCAGGCTTGTCGCCGGCGGCGGGAGCGGCCGGAGCAGCCGGTGCGGCAGGGGCGGCGGGCGCGGTCGTGACGGCCGGGGCAGCCGGCAGGCTGGCCTTATAAGCGTCGTTCAATTCCTTCAGGACGGCTTCGGTGATGTCGAGGGAAGCGTCCACGTAGAACGTCTGGCTCTTGCCGAGCACGACGGCGAGACCCTTGGCCTTGGCCACCTTCTCCGACTGGGCGCGAGCATCGGCAAGGATCTGCTTGTTCATCTCGCCGACGCGCTGCTGGATGGCGCCGCGGGCTTCGTTGAGGAAGTTCTGCAGCTCGCCGCGACGCTGGACGAAGACGGCGTTCTTCTGCTGAAGCTCGGCGTCGACGGCCTTCTTGCCGTTCTCGCTGAGCATCGGATCCTGGCCGCGCTTCTGGATAGCGACCATCTCGGTCTGCAGCTGCTCGACGACCTTGACGCGCTCGCCGACGGAAGCCTGGGCGGATTCCTCGGACTTGCGGATCTCGGCCTGCATATCGAGGGCCTTGGCGTACTTCTTGAACACCTCCTGCTCGTCGAGCACGCCTTGGCTGGCGGTGGCGGCGAAGACGGGGGCGGCGGCGAGGAGGAGCGCGAGTAAGGACTTCATGGTAAGGTCTCGGAGAGGAAGCGGCTAGGCAGGTATTTGGCAATCAAAAGACCGTGCCGAAGCTGAAGTTGAACTTCATGCCGCCGTCATTGACGTCGATATTGGTGCCGGGGACCTTGGTCATCTGCAGCGGGATGCCGAAGTCCAGGCGCATCACGGCTCCGCCCATCAGGATGCGCATGCCGACGCCATAGTTGGAGTTGGACTCCGAGAGGCCGAAATCGGTCTCGGACCGGTTGACCAGACCGTGGTCATAGAAAGCCGCGAACCGGAGGTTTTCGGCCGCCTTGATGGTGTACTCGAGGCTGAAATAACCGTACGTCAGGCCACCCATCGGCTCGTTGCCGAAGGCAGTGTCGTAGGTGTCGTAACCGCCCACGTCGTTGAAGTTGAAGCCGCGCATGTCGTAGGCGCCGCCGAGGTAGAAGCGTTCATAGAAAGGCAGCGTGCCGGCGGTGCCGGTCAGCATGCCGACGCGGCCGATGACCCCGAGCGTCTGCTCGGCGGTAGGCGAGACCAGGAACCAGCGTCCCGTGCGCAGTTCCGAGCGGAGGAACTTCACGTCCCCGCCCAGGCCGTTGCCGCCGATCTCCTCGCTGAGCGAGATGCGCGAGCCCCGGGTCGGGAAGTTGAATTCGTCGCGCGTGTCGTAGATGAGCGAGGCCGACAGGGAGGAGATGACCTTCCCGCCGGAAGCCGCCTCGGAGACCACTTCCGCCGGGGCGGTGGAAGTCACGTTGTCGACGGACACCTGGCGCAGGTTGTAACCGACCCGGCCTTCGACATTGCCGAAGACGCGGCGGCGGGCGTAGAGATTGATCCCTTGGGTGAGGACCGAGTAGTCCGAGGAGGCGAAGCCCGCGAACCGACGCTCGATGGAGTAACCGACCGCGAGGTCGCGTTCCCACAAGGCGGGCTCCTCGAAGGAGTGCTCGAAGGAGTTGGTCAGATTGCCCACGGAGATGCGGACGCGGAACTTCTGGCCGTCGCCGCGGTACCAGCCTTCCGGGTTCGCGAAGTCGAAGTTGGACTCGGCATACTCGACGAAGCCCACGAGGCCTTCGACCGTGCTGAAGCCGGCGCCGAAACTGACCTGGCCGGTGGGGCCTTCCTTGACGCTCACGCGCAGGTCGCTCTGCCCGGGCACGGCGGTCGGGACGGGAGTGACGCGGACTTCCTGAAAGAACTGCGTGTTGCGGAGACGGGCCTCGGAGACCCGCGTGCGGGCGAGGTCGAAGACCTCTCCGGGCCCTAGGGCGAGCTCGCGGGCGATGACCGTGGAGCGGGTCTTGGTGTTGCCTTGGATATCGACGGCGCGGACGGTGTGCCGCTGGCCTTCTTCGACGACGAAACGCACGTCGATGGCGCCGGTGGCGAGATCGGGCTTACGGATCGTCTGGACGGTCGCGTTGATGTAGCCGACCTGGCCGTAGTACTCCTTGATCTTGTCCGCGGCCGCTTCGACGGCGGGGACGGCGAAGGGCTGGCCCGAGGCGAGCTTGTCGAACTCGACGGGGTGCGCCCCGCGGCGGAGCGAAGGCTCAGCGATGACCTTGCGGAGGGCCTCGGTGGTGAAATAAGCGTCGGTCGCGCCCAGGCGGTTGCCCTCGACGGCGAGCGCGCCGACCGTGTAGCGGCGGCCTTCGTCGATCTTGAACACCACGTCGAGCCAGCCGGAGCCGTCTTTGACGTCCTTGAGCTTGCAGACCTTCTGCGGGTCGGTCTCTTCGACCTGGACGTCCAGATAACCGCGGGCGCGGTAGAACTCGCGGATCTTCCGGCAGTCATCGCGATACTGTTCCGGGTCGAGACGGCCGGAGCCCATCAGCCAGGACCACTTGTACCAGCGGTACTCGCTGGTCGCGAGCTCGGCGCCGCTCCACAGTTCGGACCGTTCGAAGGCCTTCAGGCCTTCGAAGACATAGTGGTCGACCTTCAGCTCGACGCCCTCGTCGACGATGATGGCGGCGATCTTGCCGCCAGGGGCCTCGCGCAGCTGGGAGGTGACGCGGGTGAAAGGGCGCTTCTTGCGGAGCGTCTCCTGGAGCTTCACCTCGGCGCGGCGCAGCTGCGCCATGTCGAGCGGCTCGCCGACGCGGACCTCGGTGATCTCCTCGCCGCCGAACCAGGAGGCGTCGGCGCCGACGATGCCGTCGCCCCCGATATATTCGATGCCCCTCAGGATCGGACGAGGCTCGACGACCACGACGATGTCGACCTCCCCGGTGCGTGCGTCAAGAACGGGCTCGACCGAAGCCTGGGCGAAACGACCGGTGGCGTAGAGGGAGCGGACCGTGCTGGCGACGGCGTCCTTGGAGAAAGCCTGTCCTTCGCGCAGCGCGACGAAACCGAGGACGAACTGCTCGGAGACCGCGGCGCCGTCCGCCTTGACCCGGATGGAGCGGATCTTCGGCTCCTTGGGGACCGGGCCCGTCTGGGACGCGCCGACAAGGGGGGCCAGAGCGAGGGCGAAGCAGGCGGCGCGGAGCCAGCTGCGGCGAAGGGACGGATTATTCATTGTTACGGTATTCTTTGGCCGGAGTTTCGAAGCGTGTCAGCCCGGGATTAAAGAGCAAGTTGATGTCGGAGGTCGGCCCGTTACGATTTTTCGCCACAATCAGCTGGCGGGCGTAACATCCGTCCTGGCCGGCCTGCTCGGCCTCGGCCTCGGCGGCCTTGCCCTGGCTGACCGGGGGCTTGGAGATGAGCATGACGATGTCGGCGTCCTGCTCGATGGAGCCCGACTCGCGAAGGTCGGACATCCGGGGCTGGCGGGCCTCATCCTCGGATTTTCGGTTCAGCTGGGCCAGGGCGATGATGGGGATCTTGAACTCCTTCGCCATGGCCTTGATGCTGCGGGACACCTCGGCGATCTGCTGCTCGCGGGGCAGGCCGGAATCCAATCCGTTGATGAGCTGGATGTAATCGATGACGACCATGTCGAGCGGCGTGCGGGCATGGACGCGGCGGCATTTGGCCCTGATCTCAAGGATGTTCTGGCCGCCGTTGTCGTCGACGATGAGCGGGAGCCCCTTGTACTCGTTGGCCGCCTGCACCAGGTCCATCTGCATGCGCTCGTCGGGGTGGGCGGTGCGCAGCTTCTGCATGTTCACGCGGGCGCGGGAACAGAGCAGACGGAGGGCCAGCTCACGCGCGGGCATTTCCAACGAGAAGAGCAGGACGTTCGAAGGCTTCCGGTCTTCCTTCGGCTTGGGGAAGAGCGCGGCCTCGATGAAGTTGAGCGCGATGGACGTCTTGCCCATGCCGGGACGGGCGGCGACCACGACCATCTGCCCGGGCTGGAACCCGAAAGTCATGGCGTCGAGGTCAGGAAAGCCCGTCGGCACGCCTTGCACCGAATTGCGGTCGCGGATGATGCGCTGCACCAGTTCCATGGCCTCGGCGATGGGACCGTCGATCGTCTGGGCCGACTCGGAGATACGGTCCTCGCTGATCCGGAAGAAGGACTGCTCGACCTCCTCGAGGAGGCGCTCGATGCCCTCGGCGTGGGTGTGGGCCTTCTCGACCGTCGTCACGGCGGTGGAGATGAGCTGCCGCAGGAAATGCTTCTCGCGGATGATGGCGAGCCAGTGCGGCGCGTGCGCGCTCGAGGAGATCAGGCCCGTCAGCTCGTTGACGTAGGTCGCGCCGCCCGCGGATTCCAGCTTGCCGTCGCGCCGCAGCTGCTCCGTGAGCGTGATCTCGTCGATTCCCGTGCTCGCCTGCGCGAGCTTCACGGCGACCTCATAGATATCCTGGTGCTTCGGATCGAAGAAGTAGTCCGGCGTGACGCGCTGCTCCAGGCACCGCTGCAAGGTGTCGCCGCCGTCGATGACGATGCTGGCGATCAGGCCGCGCTCGGCGTCGAGATTGTGAGGGGGCACGCGGTCGCCGTAATTAGGAGCGGCTTCGCGGCGCTGACGCTGGGGTCTTTCGGCCATGGGAAAGCGCGAAGCGTAAGCAACCGGCCCGGCGTGGACAGCGCCAAACGCCTAGGGTGTTCACGCCTTGTTCACCACCTATTCACACCCGCGCGGCGGCGCGAAAAAGAAAGAGGCGTGAAGTTCGCACTTCACGCCTCTCAAGGGGACCGGACCGGCTTACTTGGCAGCCTTGTCCTTGCGGGGCTTACGGGCCTTCTTGTCGTCGCGGTACTCGCGCTCTTCGGCTTCCGGAGCCTCTTCGACGGCGACCTCGATCGGGTTCTCGGAGACGACTTCGAACTCCTGCTCGACCATGACGGTGCCGTGCAGGCGGATGCTCGTGACGTGCTTGCCGAGGACCTTGACCGGACCCTGGCCGAGATGGATGCGCTTGCGCTCGATCTCGAGGCCGTGCTCGGCGAGCTTGGAGGAGATCTCCGCGGTGCTGATCGCGCCGAACATCTTGCCTCCTTCACCGGTCTTGACGGCGAAGACGAGCTTGATGGCGGCCAGACGGGCGGCGGTCGCGTTGGCGGTCTCAAGGTCGCGGGCTTCACGGGCTTCGCGGGCCTTCTTGAGGGCCTCGACGTACTTCGTGTTGGAGCGGTTGACGGGGAGCGCGATGCCCTGCGGGAGCAGGTAATTGCGGGCGAAACCCGCGCGGACGCGGACCTGTTCGCCTTCGGCGCCTAGGCCGTCGACGGGCTTGATGAGGAGGACTTCGGTGGATGCCATGATCTTGCTTGGGTTATAAGGTTGGAGAGGGAGAGGTTCTTAGAAAGGGACGTCGTCGCCGCCATGGTCGCCGGACGGGGCCGGGGCGTCGTTGCTGGCCCGGGAACGGGGGGCGGAGCCGCCCTCCTCGCCGCCCTGGGACTTGCCGCCGATGAAGGTGAAGTTCTCGAGGACGACGCCGAGGCGCGAACGCTTCTCGCCGGTCTTCTTGTCTTCCCACTGGTCGAGCTTGAGGCGGCCTTCGACGAGGATGCCGGAGCCTTTGCCGCAATACTTGGCGATGATCTCGGCCTGCTTGCCGTAGCTCTCGATGTCGACGTAGGTGACTTCCTCGCGCTTCTCGCCTTCCTTGGTGGTGTAGGCGCGATTGACGGCGAGGGAGAACTTAGTGAGGGCCTGGCCGGAAGGGAGGGCGCGGGCCTCGGGGTCGCGGGTCATGTTGCCCGCGAGAATCACGCGATTGAAGGAAGAGGCCACGGCGGCGAAAAGAAAAGGGTTACTTGGTCACCTGGACGAGCAGGCGATTGATGGTACGGTCGAGGCGCAGCTTCTCGCGGAAGGTGGTAGGAGCGGTGACCGGGCCTTCGAAGTGAAGCTGGACGTAGAGACCGGACGGGAACTTGCGGTCCACGACGCGGGAGAACTCCTTCTGGCCGAGGTTCTCGACTTCGGTGACCTTGCAGTCGATGGACTTGAGGACGTCCTTAAGCTTGTCGATGACGGTCTCCGGGGCATCCGTCGAGCCGCGGAGGTCGAGGATGAGGCTGGCGAGATATTCGCGGCGAAGCGTGGCGGTGGTCATGGTGTTGGTGTTTTTCTATTGGTGAGGTTTTGGGCGGCCGGGAGGCCTTGGGTGAAGAGGATCTGAAGGTTTTGGATGAAGTCAGGAATGCGCTGGTTGAGGGCGGCTAGTTCGGCGTCAGGGATGCGACCGAGGACGTGGTCGGCCAAGTCTTGGCCGGGGTGCCTTTTAGGGCCGATGCCGAGACGGGCGCGGACGAAAGCCTCCCCGAAATGCTTGATGCAGCTGGCGACCCCGTTGTGTCCGGCGGCGGAGCCTCCCAGGGAGAGGCGGAGCTGGCCGGGTTCGAACGCGATATCGTCGTGCAGGACGACCATCTCGGCCGGTTCGATCCGGTGAAACCGGAGAAAGGCGGCGAGCGGAGCCCCGCTGTCGTTCATGAAGGTCAGCGGCTTGACCAGGTGCACGGAGCAACCTCCGAGCGTGATCTTGGCGACCGAGGCCGAAAAACGGCCCTCTTCCCTCCATGTCGCGCCCGCCTGAGAGGCGAGAGCATCGATGACGATCCACCCCGCGTTGTGGCGCGTGGCGGAATATTCTCGGCCCGGATTGCCGAGGGCGGCGATGACCGAGAATGGCATTTGACTTCAAAGAACAGGTGCCGGGGGCGCCCGGCGCGGAAATTACTTCTTGGCGGCCGGAGCAGCGGCGGCCGGGGCGGCGCCAGCAGCCGGAGCAGCGCCAGCAGCCGGGGCGGCGGCGTCGGCGCCGGGGGCGGCGGCGGTCGCGGCGGCGGCTTCGGGAGCGGCTTCTTCTTCGGCCATCTCGGAGCAGACGATGACGACGCGCTTGGGATCGCCCGGGAAGGTGATGCCCTGGGGGGCCTTGACCTCGCCGACGTGGATCGATTCGTTGACCTTGAGCTCGGTGACATCGATTTCGATGAACTCCGGAAGGTCCTTCGGGAGACAGCGGACGTTGATCGTCTGGGAGACGATGGCGAGCGTGCCACCGTCGGTCTTGACGCCGTGGGCTTCGCCGATGGCGCGCACCGGGATGGCGGCGGTCATCGGGGAGTTCGGGTCGATCTCCATGATGTCGATGTGGAGGAACTTCTGGGTGATCGGGTGACGCTGGAACTCCTTGATGAGGGAGAGCATCTTCTTGCCGTCGACGTCGAGGTTGATGAGGGAGGCGGCGTTGCCCTTGGCGCGCATGAGGTCACGGAAGGCCTCCTGCTTGACGGCGACGCTCTGGTTGCCGGATTTGCCGTAGATGATGGCAGGGATGGAGCCTTCGACGCGGAGGCGACGGGCGGGACCGCGGCCATGGAGCGCGCGGCTGGAGACGTTAAGGGTGAGCTGCTTCATGTTTGGTATAAGGTCTTTTGGTGCCCAGGAAGTCGCGGGCCCGCGTGATGCGGCCGTGCCTTGCTTAGGGAAAGGAGGGTTGAACCTGATAAACCCGGCCCCAGAAGCAAGCGGTAAATTAAAAGGGGGCTTTCCCTAAGGAAAACCCCCTCATGAGAGCTGAATCGAGTCGATTTATCGGTAATCGGCAAGCCAGGCCACGATGTCGGCGACGTCCTGGGCCGTCAGCCCCAGCTGCTCACCGGACATCATCAGGGAACGATTCATCTTGGACTGCCCTTCGACGCGATCCTTGGGGACCAACTGGGTGGCGCCGCCGGCGGAAGTGATGACCAAGGGGTCGTTATTGGCGAGCAGACGTCCGTCGATGGCGCCGGCGCCGTTCTTGAGCTTCACGGTCGTGCCGTCATAGCCGAGGGCGATATCGGCCGAAGGTTCGACGATGGCCTTGACTGTCGATTCACGGCCCTGACGGGCCACGAACGTGCGCAGTTCGGGGCCGTAGGCCGGACCTTTGCCCGAAACCTCATGGCACATCGTGCAACGCTGGACAAGCTGGGCGCCGCGAGCGGCATCACCGGTCTTGGCGAGGACGTCGCGCACGGCGTAGGTCGAAGCGGCAGCGGCAGGCATCTGGATGGGCGAGACGGTGATCTTCTCCGGATCGTAGACGCCGGACTTCTTGAGCTCGGACCGGAGGTTGAAGCCGGACCAGAACCCCGTCATGCGCATGAAAGCCCAGCGGGCGGCCTCCGACTTCACCGGCGACCCCTCGGCGGCCAGCTTGATCATGGCCAAGGCGGCCTCGCGGGTGCGGATGAAGGAAAGCGCCTCGGTGGCCAGGGCGCGTTGCGCTTGGGTGAGCTTCGGCGATTGAGCGCGGGCCACGAGTTCGTCGACCGCGTCGGAGGGCTGGAGCACCCAGGCGATCCGTTCCACTTCTGGCGACCAGGATTCCGGACCGGACTTGACCAAGGCGGCTTTCACGGCCGCCCAGACCTGCGCCTGCTTGCCGGCGGCGCCGATGCCGAAGGCCGTGAGCGAATTCTTGTCCGAAACCTCCAGGCGACGGGCGAGTTCGACGAGCACCGGCACGGACTTCTCGGCGGAGACGGCGTGCATGGAAGTGGCGACGTCTCGACGCACGGCGACAGAGTCGTCAACGGCGAGCTGGGCGGCCAGCGGGACCACGTCATGCCCGGCGCGACGAAGCGCCTGGAAGGCCAGGCGACGGAGCGAGGGGTCGGCGCCCTTCAGGAGTTGCCTGGCCTTGGCGACGCCGTCGTCGCCGAGGTAAGGAAGCAACCAGACGCCACGGGCGGCTACATAAGGATTGGCGTCGCGCATCACGGCGGACACCGCCGGCAGCGCCTTGGCTCCGAAGCCCTTCAAGGCGTTGAAGCCGAGGTGGCGGACGTTGACGGCGGGCGAGCGAAGCACGTTAGCCGCGCCCTCGGGCGTGGAGAGGTCGGCCTTCGGGACGACGGACTTGAATCCCTTCGGGGCGATGCGGTAGATGGCGCCGGTGCAGGTGTCATCCAGCGTCTGGTGGCCGCCGACGCGGGAGTCATACCAATCGGCGACGTAGATGGCGCCATCCGGCCCCACCGTGACGTCGGACGGGCGGAAGAGGATGCGCTGACTGGCTTTTCCGGCCTCAGGCTTCTTGGAGTGCTGGAAATCGGTGCCGGCGAACTCGCGGGCCGGATTCGAAGTGATGAGGTCCTTGCGCGTGTCGGCGTTCAGGGCGAAGGCCCCCTTCTGCGCGGCGAGCTTATAGGAGAAGATGGTGTTCCGGGAGGGTTCGCAGTTCAATAGCGTCCCGACCCAGGCGTCACCGAGAGCGCCGTTCTCGTAGACCGCGACGCCGGTCGGAGAGCCGGAGCCGTAGACATCGCCGACATCCATGGTATCGGGATCGTCCTGGCGCCAGTGGGCACGCGGCATCGACTGCCCGAAGCGCTTGACGGAATTGAAGCTCGAGCCGCCGGCGGTCGTGTAGCCGGCCGTGCCGTATTCGAGCACGAAGGAAGTGCGGCAGCTGCTCGAGTCGTCATTATCCCCCTGGAAAAGATCTCCGAAAGAAGATGCGAAGTGCTCGTAGCTGTTACGGTAACCGTTGCCGATGATCTCCATGCCCGAGCCATCCTCTTCGAGGCGGGCGGAGAAACCGGAGGTCCAGACAAACCCGTCGTCGCTCTTGGCGCCGGAGGTGGCCTGCGGATCGAAAGGCCACTTGCCGCCGCGCTGATCGACGTAGCCGCTGGCGACACGGAAGGTCTTGCCCGACTTATCGGTGACGACGCCGCCGCAGTTGCCGGCGTTCAGGTAGAACTTACCATCCGGACCGGTGACGAGGGCGTGGAGCGAATGGTCATGGTCCTGGCCGCCGAAGCCGGTCAGGAAAGTCTCTTCCTTGTCGACCGCAGGGTCGAATTTTCCGTCGCGATTGACGTCGGTGTACTTATAGATCTTGGGCGCGTGGGAGACGTAGACGACGTTGTCGAGCACGGCCACGCCCAACGGCGAGGTCCAGTTCGGCTTCTGGACGAAGGTCTGCGCCGAGTCGGCGAAGCCTCGGCCCTGGGTGTCGCTCAGGACGACGACCCGGTCTCCTTCGGGACGACGCTTGCCGCCCTTGTTGTAGATACGGTAGTTGACCCCTTCGGTCACCCACAGGCGACCTTGGGCGTCGAAGTCGATATTGGTCGGATTAGCCAGCAAAGGAGAACGAGCCCAGACGGTGACCTCGAGACCTTCGGGAACCTGGAAGAGGTCCAAGGACAAGGAACCGCCCTCGGCAGGGGTGTAGGGGCCGGGGGCAGCCGCCAACGAGGCGGCCGCCATAAACAATATGGCTTTGCAGGGCATGGGTAGACCTTTGAGACAACCCATGCGATTGCAAGTTCCCGCTCGATCGAGGCGCCGGTCCGAAGGGGCGCGACGGGTCCCGCGGAGTCAAAGCCATGCAGTGCGATCCCCCATCCTGCCCGATTTGGGCTTGGCGAGGCCCGCCCGAGCGACCAAGGCCTACTTCCGGACGACCCTGAGCACCTGGCCGGTAAGCGTCGCGACGAGCACGTCTCCGTTCGAAGGGTCGTGGCCGAAGCCCGCCACAGCCGAGGCCTTGGCGATCTCCTGAGAGGCCCAGTTGCCTTCACGCTCGCGCAGGGCGAAGATTCGTCCGGATGCGAAATCCCCGAAGACGTAAGCCCCCGAGATGGCGGGGACGCGGCCGCCGCGGTAGACGACGCCACCGGTCACCGAGTTGCCCAGCTTACGGTCGTACTCGTGGATCGGGGCCTTGAAATCGGAGGCGGGGGCGAGGTCGGGCTTCGCCTTCTTCCCGCCGGAGTCCTTCTGATGGAAGACGTGGTAACCCTCGACGTCGTGCCAGCCGTAGTCGCCGCCGGCGACCAGGATGTCGATTTCCTCGTAGAGACCCTGGCCGACGTCGCCGGCGAAGCAGGCGCCCGTCTCGGGGTCGAAGGAGAACCTCCAGGCATTCCGGAGCCCGGTGGCCCAAGTCTCGGTCCGGACGGAGCCGGCGACCAGAGGGCGGCCGCGGTGGGCGGTGGCCTTCAGGAAAGGGTTGTCGGCCGGGACGGCATAGAAGGCCTGACCTTGGGCGTCGGTGACCACGGACGCATGGGGGTTAGGGGCGGGGTTGCCGGGCCGCTTGTCCACGTCGATCCGGAACACGGCGGCGTGGAAACCCTTGTTGATATAGCCTGCGTTATCGAAGGC